>WOUX01000072.1:0-1258 GCA_009773075.1 bacterium
AAAAAAAATACGGCCCAAAAACCTCAAAACTCCAGACAACCATGCAAAAAGTCATTACAAAAAAAGTCTTATTTGCCGGATTCTTTCTGTCATCCAGGTATACAAAAATACCTAGTCCAAGATTAGAAACCGCTGCCATTAAAGAAGACTGCGCAAAAACATTCATAATAAAACCTTTATATCTTTAGGGGTTATATTTGGTAATGACTAAAGAAACATTTATCCCCCCATACCCGTAAGAGTTTACCAAGGCGTTATTTACCTTTTTCCCCCTGGGTTTGTTTGGAACATAGTCTAAATCGCACTTTGGATCGGGAAATTCATAATTTATAGTTGGGGGGATTATATTATTCTTGATGGTTAGTACAGTAGAAACGAACTGGAGTCCCCCAGCTGCTGCAAGTGGTTGACCAATCATTGATTTTATGGAGCTGATAGGCAGCTTATATGCATATTCACCAAAAACAAGTTTTATGGCATTTGTTTCTTTTATATCATATTCTGGATACGAACTTCCATGGGCATTAAAATAATCTATATCTTCCGTGGGAAGTCCTGCAGTCTTCAACGCAATTTCTATAGCACGTGCTGACTGTTCACCTGAAACATCGGCATGTATAGTGCTATAACCATCACTTGTTATCCCTGATCCTATAACTTCTGCATATATTTCCACGTCTCTATTCTTGGCACTCTCCAGACTTTCTAGTACCACAATCCCGGCTCCCTCTCCCAATACAGTTCCATCCCTCTTCATGTCAAAGGGGCAGCTAGCTTTTTCTGGTGTATCATTCCTGATGGAGAGGCTATTAGATACGCAAAAAGACGCGAAGAGAAAGGGTGCTAATGGTGTTTCTACACCACCTGCAATCATTATATCAATTTCACCATAACGTATTTTATCAAACGCGGAGCTAATAGCACTTAAACCGGCTGGGCAACCTGTAGATATAGTGATAGTAGGTCCCTTAATTTTATAAACCTCAACAATTTCACTGGCTGGAGCATGGTGGAACATATTAACGGTTGCAAAAGGGCTTAGCCTGCGTATCCCCTTTTCCATGAGTCTATTGCACTGTTCCTCCAAGGTAACCTCGCCCCCTGATGCCGAGCCTATAGACACCCCAATATTATGGGCATTTGATGGGTCAATCTGCAATCTTGCGTCTTCTATGGCAAGCTTACTTGCTGCAAGTCCAAAGTGAGTAAACCTATCTGTTCTTCTGGCTTTTTTCGGCTCAATATAATCAGTCGGATC
>WOUX01000072.1:1287-8244 GCA_009773075.1 bacterium
GATCAAATCCATTAACCTCCCCTGCTATCTGAGATGGATAAGTTGACGCGTCAAATCTGGTTATTCTGCCAATCCCCGATCTTCCATTAACCAATGCATCCCAGAACGCCTCCTTCCCAATCCCATTTGGAGCAATTACACCCAAGCCCGTAATCACCACTCTTCTTTTCAATTATTCCTCCTAGACATGGAAGATTAACTACCGAATTCAGATTGTAGGGTATCTAATATATCTTTTAGATCTTCCGGAAGAGGTGCAGAGAACTCCATATACTCCCCGGTTTTAGGATGGTTAAACCCCAGGAGACTGGCATGTAATGCCTGTCTATTCAGGCTTTTCAGCCTACTTCTAAGTCTATCATTTTTTATTGTCAACAGCTTTTTATTACTGCAATAGACTGGATCCCCTATTATAGGATGGTGGCTATCCGCTAAGTGAACTCTTATTTGGTGAGTCCTTCCCGTCTCTAAGTTTATCTCTAATAAAGCAATCTCATCAAACTGCTCAATTACTCTCCAGTGGGTCACAGCCTTTTTCCCTTTCCTGGGTTTGGTGGACATCTTCTTTCTATCTACAGGATGTCTACCAATTAGGGAAGCAATGGTGCCTTTTTCATTCTTAAATGTACCATAAGCAATGCCAGTGTATTTTCTTGTTATAGAATGCTTTTCAAATTGGCTTGCCAATGATTGATGGGCAAAATCACTCTTGGCTACTACCAAGACCCCTGAAGTATTCTTGTCAAGACGATGCACTATACCAGGCCGGATTACCCCTCCTATCCCTGAGAGGTCATGAGTGTAATAGAGAAGCGCATTGACTAAAGTGCGAGAATAGTTGCCAGAAGCAGGGTGAACAACCAAACCAGCAGGTTTATTTACCAGGATGATAAAACTATCTTCATAGAGAATATCCATGGGGATATCCTCTGGGCTAGGATCCGCCGGTATAGGCTCCGGGATGGATACCTTTACTAAATCACCCCTTGTCACCTTGAAGCTGGCTTTAGTGGATATGTCATTTACTTTGATGAGTTTGGTATCTATTAATCTCTTTATCTGGGTGCGAGAAATTGGTAGGTTCTGTTCTGAAAGAAAGATATCCAGCCGTTTTTTCCCATCACTATCAGGAACAATAAATTCAAATTTTTGAACCATGTAATTAGTGAAAGTTTACTCTAATAGCTCCGTGTTCCAATAAGAGATGTCTACCGTGTTCAGAAACTTATTACAGGAAAAGCAGCAACAGACTATATTTTCCCAACAACTGGCTCCTCCATAAGCTCTTGGAATAATATGATCGAGACTCAACTCGTTCTTTGTGAAGACAACACCACAATACTGACACGTGTTTCTGTCTCTTGCATATATGTTGGCTCTGGTAAACCTTACCTGGGTCTTTGGTATTCGATCATAGGTTACCAATAGTATAACTCTGGGAATCTTTATTACCCTGTCAACCAGACCGATGGTTTCATCGTGTTGTTCTATACTTAAATCGCTCCAACTTTCATAATCAAAGGTTTCGTACTGAGAATTGACAGCCTTAGCGATCCTCTGGTATAATAATGAAAAAGCCCTTTTCGCCGTTGTAATATTGATGGGTAAAAAGGATCTATTCAGAACTAAAACGTGTGAATCGATCATTGTGTAGACGCAGTTGAAAGGTTTTTGCTTCAAGGGATTAAATCCGTTTGAAGAATACTAGCACATAAACTTTTTGTTTGCAACTGATTTTTGGATTAACTATAGTGAGAGTTATGAAAAGGGGCAAGAAATGATCAAAGAAAAAGTGTCTCAAAGAGTCAATGGCTTACGTATAGGGGGAGAAATTTATCTTCCCGAAGCTAAACAAGAGGATCACTATCCGGCTATTTGTCTATGTCATGGCATCCCTGGACGAATCAAGGATCCAACAGATAGAGGTTATCAACTCCTTGCAGAAAGATTCTGTATGGAGGGCTTTGCTTCCTTGATCTTTAACTTCAGAGGTGCCGGGGAAAGCGATGGCAATTTTGACATCCTTGGCTGGACTCGAGACTTATTTGCCATGATAGATTTCTGCTTTGATCATCCTGGGGTAGACAAAAGACGTGTATCATTAATGGGGTTCAGTGGGGGTGCAGCAGTCGCTGTTTATGTGACTGCTCATGACCCGCGGATTTTCTCTTTAGTAACGTGTGCCTGTCCGTCAGACTTCAGATTTATCTCAAAACCAGAAAATGCCCTCTTGTTTTTAAACCAGGCTAGGGAAGTTGGGATAATACGAGACCAGAATTATCCCCCCTCTGTTAAGGAATGGGCAACTGGTTTTAACGACATCAGCCCCATAAAATGGGTTAGCAGGATTTCCCCTCGGCCCATGCTTATAATCCATGGAACTGATGACGAACTGGTTGATATAAGCCATGCAAAAAGGCTCTATGAAAAAGCCAAAGACCCCAAAGATATATTGGTAATTGAGGGGGCTGTTCACAGAATTAGAACAGATAAAAGAGCAATCAATGGCGCCCTTGAATGGTTAAAAAAGGTCAACACTACACCTCGTGATATTCACCAAAAACACCCCTGAAAACATCCGCAATTTCACCCAAGGTGGCATAGTTTCTCACGGCATCCAGTATGATTGGCATTAAATTTTCTTCCCCTTTTGCGGCATCCCCCAAGTCTTTGAGTGTTTTATTAACTATTGTGTTGTCCCTGCTGCTCTTTACTTTCTCTAATTTATCCTGCTGTATCCTCCCCACCTCTGGATTAACCTTTAAGAGATTGGTTGGCGCTTTATCTTTTATTACGAATTGATTTAATCCAACAATTATATTCTCTTTCTTTTCTACATCCATCTGATAATGATAGGCACTATCGCTTATCTCTTTTTGCATATATCCCGCTTCTATTGCCTTTATTGCCCCACCAATAGAATCTATCTTCTCAATATACTCTGAGGCTTTCTTTTCAATAGTTTCTGTTAATGATTCAACGGCATAAGAACCTGCCAGACAATCTACTATATCAGCTATACCGCTCTCATAGGCAATAATCTGCTGGGTTCGAAGGGCAGTTCGAACTGCATCTTCAGATGGTAATGCCAGTGCCTCGTCGAAGGAATTGGTATGAAGAGATTGGGTTCCTCCTAAAACAGCGGCTAATGCCTGAAATGCAACCCTGACTATGTTATTGATTGGCTGCTGAGCAGTAAGGGTACAACCGGCTGTCTGGGTATGAAATCTCAAAGTGCATGATTTATCTTTCTTAGCCTTAAACCTTTCCTTCATTATCTTTGCCCATAGCTTTCTTGCAGCTCTGAACTTAGCTACTTCTTCAATGATATTGTTATGGGAATTAAAGAAGAAGGACAGGCGAGAAGCAAAATCATCCACGTTAAGACCAACCTGGATAGCCGCCTCTACATAAGTAATACCGTTTGCTAAAGTAAAAGCGACTTCTTGAACCGCTGAAGACCCGGCTTCCCGAATATGGTAACCACTGATACTAATGGTGTTCCAACGCGGCACAGTATTTTTACAAAATGCAAATATGTCTGTAATTATCCTCATCGACTCTTTTGGTGGATATATATACGTCCCTCTGGCGACATACTCCTTTAGGATATCATTTTGAATTGTACCGTTTAGTTTGTCTAAAGCCACACCCTGTTTTTCAGCTACTCCTATATACATGGCCAGCAGAATAGCAGCTGTAGAATTGATAGTCATGGAGGTACTCACCTTATCCAGGGGAATCCCATCAAACAGGGTCTCCATATCTGCCAAAGAGTCAATCGCAACACCACATTTGCCCACTTCACCTAAACTCAATGGGTGATCCGAGTCATAACCTATCTGGGTAGGTAAGTCAAAGGCAACACTTAAGCCGGTTTGACCTTGCTCCAGTAGATACTTATAACGTTTATTTGTATCCTCTGCAGTACCAAACCCTGCATACTGCCTCATGGTCCAGAATCTTCCACGGTACATGGTAGGCTGAACCCCTCTTGTGAATGGATATCCGCCTGGGAACCCTATATCATTAACATAATCTATATCCTCCACGTCAAGCGGGGTAAAGATTCTTTTAAATTCAATACCAGAGGTACTCTCAAATTTCCCCTTCCTTTCCGGGGATTTACTGGCAGCTTTCTCTACTTCAGCATTCCATATCCCAACTTTTTCTCTTAAATCTGAATGTCCAGAATCCATTTTAAGTCCTCCAATCCTTCATTTTTTCTAGCGGGGTCTGCATAGCAGCTTTATGACACCTTCTTACAATACTTAAAAAGGCAAATCTCTATGTTATCTTTCCATATCTATCCCTAAGCTTTTGATCTTCCTGTGCAGGTGGGTTCTTTCAATACCTATAGCATGCGCTGTTTCGGATACATTATCACCAAAGTTCTTTAGCTTTTCTTTAATAAATAGTCTTTCAAATTCATCTCTTGCGACCTTCAAGGAATTATACTGAAAAAGCAAATTCTTTCCTTCTGCCTTTAGCTCCCCTGTTATCGAAGCTGGGATATCCTCTGCTATGATTACCATCCCAGGGGTCATAATCACCAATCTCTCAATAACATTTTTTAATTCTCGAACATTACCAGGCCAGCCGTATCCTATCAGTATATCTAAAGCCTCCTTTGAAATCTCTTTTGGCTCTTTCTCATTCTCTGTACAAAACTCTTTGAAAAATTGCGAGACCAATACGGGTATATCTTCCCTTCTTTCTCTAAGAGCAGGGACCTCGAGGGGTATAACATTCAACCTATAATAGAGATCTTCCCTAAATGTCCCAGTATCCATCTCTTTCTTTAGATCCTTATTGGTAGCAGCGATTACCCTAACATCTATGCTGATGCTCTTAGTTCCGCCTACCCGTTCAAACTTTTGTTCCTGGAGAATCCTCAGTATCTTTGCCTGAGTTTTCAAACTCATATCGGCTATCTCATCCAGAAAGATAGTACCTCCATTGGCCAGATCGAATTTACCCTTCTTTTGGAAAGACGCTCCTGTGAACGCACCTTTTTCATGGCCAAACAATTCGCTTTCAATCAATTCTTCCGGAATTGCAGCACAGTTTACTTCAATAAATGGATTATCGGCCCTGAGACTCTTCCTATGGATTGAACGGGCTACCAACTCCTTTCCAGTTCCATTCTCTCCTGATATTAAAATCCACCCATTGGTTGGAGCGGCTACCGCAATCTGCTGTTTTAGTTTTGTAATCGCTTCACTATTACCTATTATTTCATACCCCTTGTGAATCTTCTCACGCAGTATCTCATTTTCCTTTTCCAATCGCTGGAAATTGAGGGCGTGGTTTATTGTTAAGACGACTTTCTCCAGTGACAGCGGTTTCTCAATAAAATCATATGCCCCGAGTTTCGTCGCCTTAACTGATGTCTCTATGGTGCCATGTCCTGAAATCATAATAACCACCAGCTTTGGAGACATTGCTTTTATCCTCTTTAAAACCTCAATACCATCAAGCCCAGGCATCCAGATATCGAGAAGCGCTAAATCAGGCCTCTCTTTATCAACCTTCTGAATAGCCTCTATCCCATTGCTAGCCAAAGACACATTGAACCCCTCATCTTTTAATATGCCGCTTAAAGATTTTCTTATACTCTCTTCATCATCAACTATCAAGATACTCTTTTTCATGGTAAGCTTATCCATATCCTTTTTCAAACTCTAACCGGCAACTCAATTATAAACCTTGATCCCTTAGGGTAGTTTTCTTTTACCCTTATATAACCGTTATGGTCAGAAACTATCGTATTGACTATAGATAAGCCTAACCCCGTCCCTGACCTCTTTGTAGAAAAATAAGGTTCAAATAGTCTTGATCTTTCTTTTTGAGGGATTCCACAACCGGTATCAGCAATCTCTACTCTAGCAACCTGAAGAGCATCATCATAAAAGGTCTCTATGAGAACCGTTCCTTTTTTTTCAATAGAATCAACGGCATTATCCAGGAGATTGATTATTACCCTTCTGATTTGTTCCCTGTCTATATCGAAGATTGGAACATGCTTACCCTCTTTAAACTCAAATTTTATATTACTATGGCCTTCCTGATACAGGACCAGGGCATCTTTAATTATTTTATTTATATCATTTGGATAGAGATTTGTTGCGGGCATGCGGGCAAAATTCGAAAACTCATTTACCAAGCTTTTTAAATCTTCTACCTGGTCAATTATAGTTTTTGTGCATTCATCAAAAACCTTACCATTGTCAGAAAATTTATTTAAATACCTTTTCCTTAACCTTTGGGCAGAGAGTTTTATAGGGGTAAGGGGGTTTTTAATCTCATGGGCTATGCGCCGAGCCACCTCTCGCCACGCTTCTGCTCGTTGTGCTTTTTGTAGTTGGGTCAAATCATCAAAGACCACCACCAACCCCATATAGTTTCTATCCTCATCTCTTAGCATAGCAACGCTTATCAGTAAAGTCAGGGTTTCATCTGGTAAAGATAACCTTATCTGCCTTTTAATAGTTCCGCCAGTAGAGCAAGTTACCTCTTCCAAAAGTTTTTTGACCCCGTTCAGATACTCGGAAGCAAATACCTCATTATATGATTTGTTTATTGCCTGTTCAGCCGTTATACCAAAAATCTTTTCTGCTGATTTGTTTATAGTACTAACCCTGCCTTCCTTGTCAATAGAAATAACACCAGCCCCTACATTCTTTAATAGTATCTCCATGTATCTTCTGCGTTGATCAAGTTCTATGTTGGTGTTTTCCAATCCAATATTTGCTTCTTCAAGCATAGATTTACTAGCCTTTAGATCAAAAGTCATCTTGTTAAATGAGTTCATTAAACTTCCAATCTCATCATCGGTGCCAGCCTCTATATGTAAGTCCAGGTTCCCATTTGCAACCTCATGTATCCCATTTGCTAATTTTTGGACCGGTACTGTAATCTCTTTGGCCAGGTAAAAACCAAACCATGTAGCTGAAA
>WOUX01000073.1 GCA_009773075.1 bacterium
TATTGGCGGGATTTATAAACCAGATATGGGTAGGATAATATTTAAAGGAGAGGATATAACAGGATACAAACCCCATAAAATTGCTCGAAAGGGGGTTGCCCGTACTTTTCAAAATATTGAATTGTTCTCCCACATGACCACCCTGGACAACCTTCTTTTAGGAAGGCACTGTCAGATGAATACCAATATCTTAAACAGTGCCTTCTTTACTCGAAAGGTGGTAAGAGAAGAGGTTGCTAATCGAGAGGTAGTGGAGCGTATTATAGATTTTCTTGATCTACAGTCTGCCAGAAATCAACTGGTTGCAAATCTTCCTTTTGGTACTCGTAGGCTTGTTGAACTGGGAAGGGCATTGGCATTGGAACCCCAGTTGCTGCTTCTGGATGAGCCGTCAGCAGGAATGAATCTGGAGGAGAAAGGAGATTTGATGATATGGATTCAGGATATAAAGGAGGACTTTGGCATAACAATACTCTTGATAGAGCACGATATGAAATTGGTTATGGATGTTTCTGACAGGGTTCTTGCCCTCAATTATGGAGAAAAGATAACCGAGGGGCTGCCCTCAGAGGTGCAACATCACAAAGAAGTTTTAAAGGCATATTTAGGAGAGGAAGATACGGTTGTTGCTTAAGGTAAAAAACATAGAGACCAGTTATGGATTTGTCAATGCCATTCGCGGTGTTTCCCTGGATCTGGAAGAAGGTGATATAAAGACCGTCCTCGGTGCCAACGGTGCTGGAAAGACAACCATCCTTAAAACTGTAATGGGACTGTTGGAAGACCAACCTGAAAAGGGGACTATAGAATTCATGGGTAAAAGGATAGACAGAATGGATACAGAGGATATCGTCCGTCTTGGCATATCCTATGTGCCTGAAGGGAGGGAGATATTCCCTGAACTCACAGTTTTTGAGAACCTTAAGATGGGTTCATATACACGAAGGGACAAAGACGGGGTCAGGAAAGACTACAAACGGGTCTCTGAGTACTTTTCTGTACTTGAGGAAAGGAAAAATCAACTGGCAGGGACCCTCAGCGGCGGGGAACAGCAAATGCTGGCAATAGGTCGTGCTTTGATGGCCAGACCAAAACTTCTCCTTTTGGATGAACCCTCTCTGGGTTTATCTCCGGCACTGGTAAAGGATATATTCGAGATTATTAAGGCTATCAATAGAGAAGGAATTACTATTCTCTTGGTAGAGCAGAACGCAAGGATGGCACTTAACATAGGGAATTATGGTTACGTCCTGGAAAACGGCAGGATTGTTCTATCCGATGAAACAAGGGTCCTCCTGGAAAACGATGATGTGAAGGAATTCTACTTAGGAATAAAGCTGGAAGAGTCAGTGAAAGGTTATCAGAGATACAAGAGAAAGAAGAGGTGGCGGTAAATTACTATTGATAATTCAGGGGGGGAGGGATCTCCTCAAAAAAAGAGACTCAGGTCATCGCAACCTGGAGACTTCAGGCAGGGGAGAGCAAGGAGATTTCTTTCCCTTTGGATGGTCCCTTTGACATCTCCAGAGGCTATACACATTTACCAAACTTTCAACAGCGGCTTAAAGAGAAAGGTTATGTAGTAACCTCACAGGCAAAACAATCGAAGACGGCCCTCTTCCTCGGCAGAAATGGCATACCAATCCCTTATGACAGGAGAGATGATCCGGGATTACGACTAAATGATAAAGATGGTGCTGAAGCCTACTACGTTAACCATAACACCCAACAGTTTCCTTCATTTAAATCCATACCCCCACTTTTAATAAAGATCCTGCTTCACAGGGAAAACCGGGAATTATTCGATTTTGAACATCCTTTCCTGAATCCTGCCATTGAATGGGATCGCCTCAGCTTAGCGAGTTTTAGGTACCTGGGCGAAAAGCTTTTTGGGATCCCAGGTGGAATCGGGGGAAGTACCCTGGTAACCCAAATGGTAAAATTCAGACACTCAAGCAAGGGTATGACCAGTGGTCCTATGGACAAGATAAGACAAATAATAGGAGGAAGTTTGTGGGCATACCGGAAAGGACCCAATACCATCGACACCCGCAAAGAAATTGTCAGGGAATACTTTAATGGAATGCCATTGGGTGCGGCTAAAGGGTACGGTGAAATTAACGGGATTGGTAAGGGGATGTGGGCATGGTTCGGTAAAAACGTAGACCAACTGATGTCTGATTTACAAATGAATGAAACGGATCGGGATATGCTTTATAGAAAGGCAAAGACACTTAAAGAGGCACTTTCGCTTATCATTGCCACACGATATCCATCCTTGTATCTCCAAAAGGATCACACTATACTGGAGAAAACAGTGAATACGTATCTTCGCCTTTTGGAAACAGACGGAATCATTAGCGTCGCTTTAAAAAAAGCTGCACTGACAACCCCCTTAGAATTCAGGCGCGGTGCACCTATCCCTCCCCCTCTATCCCTCGTGGAGCGAAAAGGGACAGACTCTATCCGTATAAAGTTACTCAACCTACTTGGTATTGAGACACTTTATGAACTGGATAGATTGGATATGGAAGTTGATACTACCTTTGACTTCGATGTCCAGCAGAAAGTCAATAACATCTTGAATTCTCTTTACTCCCCTGAGTTCTTAGGGGGAAATGGATTTTTAGCCCCCTATCTGTTACAAAAAGGGGATCCTGGAGAAGTGATATACAGCTTTGCCCTTTTTGAAAGCCATCCGGAGGGGAATCTTTTAAGGATTCAGGCCGACACCCTGAATAAACCTCTCAATATTACTACCGGTATAAAGCTGGAGTTGGGTTCTACAGCAAAACTTCGAACCCTGGCCTCTTATCTGGTGGTCATTGATCACCTTTCTGGTTATTTTGCAGAGAAAGACCAAAGTGACCTTTTGAGGAAGAAGACGCAGGTCAAGGACCCCTTATCCAAATGGGTCCTGGATTATCTGTTGTATCACCCAAACGCCACGAAAGAGGAGGTACTGAAGGCTAGCCTTCAAAGGAGCATTTCTGGCAATCCTCATCAGGCTTTTTTCACAGGCGGTGGAGTGCACACATTTAAGAACTTCAAAAAGGATCAGGACAATCGATTCTTTACCATTGAAGAAGGGCTTTGCCAATCAGTGAATCTTGTCTTCATCCGGCTGATGAAGGAAGTGGTTGACTATTATACGGCAAATCTTGGCTATGATGTGAAGGCTCTGCTTTCAGAAACAAACAATCCTGGACGCTTACCTCTTTTAAGAGAAGCGATGGAACTGGAATCTGTCGAATTCCTCAAAAAATATTACCGGATATATGCTGGAAAGACCTATGAAGAGTCTTTTGCAATACTCTGCCAATCTTCCCTGCATCCTATGAGGAACTGGGTTATCCTTTACTTGAAGGAAAATCCAGCGGCTACCCTGGAACAGTTAATAACAGCGGCGAAGTCCCATTTCCAGGAAAAGGCATTAGACCTCACTTCACTCAATAAGCTGTTTAGAGCCTATCAAGGAAAGTCGTACCAACTCACTGATGAGGCTTACCTTCTGGGAAAGCATCCCCTTGAGGTCTGGGTAGCCTTCTATCTGAAAGACCATCCTAAAGCCCTCTGGAGTAAAGTGATTGAAGAGAGCAAAGATGCCCGGATGCTATCTTCTTCATGGATATTCAAAACCCGTTTTCACCACGCACAAAACCTCAGGATAGAAAGCCTTCTTGAGCGAAAGGCATTTGCCAAGATTCATCAAACATGGAGGTCTATGGGATATCCATTTGCCACACTTGTCCCCTCTCTGGCAACTGCAATTGGCAGCTCAGCTGATCGGCCGGTAAATTTAGCAGAGTTCATGGGTATCATTCTCAATGAGGGAATTTATAAACCAATGGTCAGTATCAAAGGGCTGCATTTTGGGAAGGATACCCCTTATGAAACCCATCTTAGCAAACCCCCTGATACTAAGAAAAGGGTCATGTCTCCTTTAGTGGCTCGATCCTTGAAAGACGCCCTGAGACAAGTAGTGGAAAGGGGTACTGCTCAGAGGATTAAAAATACTTTTACCCTGTCCGATGGCACCTCCGCTGATATAGGTGGGAAGACCGGTACCGGAGACAACCGGTTTGAAACTTTCCGGAGTGGTACAGAGGTTGTCAGCTCAAAAATCATCAATCGCACCAGTGCTTTTGTCTTTTATGCAGACAGATTCTTTGGGATTGTTACTGTCCACGTGGAAGGTCCAAATGCCTCACAATATGAATTCACAAGTGCCTTAGCGGTTCAGGTGTTAAAAACTTTATGGCCGGCACTGCAGCCGCTTTTTGCCGAGAAAGGGCAGCGTCTTATACTTCCTTCCCAGCCAGATGTTCCCTGATTTCATTAAGCCTTTCATTGATTTCCCGCAGCTTGGGCGTCAGACTTTCTCGCATCTTGAAATCAGGAATATCCTCAATGTCTCCAATGCGGTTTATAATGTCGTCCAGCTTTTCCCATGTAATGTCCAATTCGGCATTGAATTCCAGCGGCTCAACTGCAATGCCTTCTTTCTTGAACTTGCCCATAGCTATGTCCAGATCGATTATCTCTCCCAATTGTGGGACAATGGGAGAGATATTTAGTTCTTCACTGGCATAATTGCTAAAGGCCAGTGAGCTGCTGGGTTCTCCATGGATAATCACAGTAGCAGAGGGTGTTGGATTAAAATACCTGAGCCATTTAAGAAGTCCGTCCTTGTCGGCGTGGGCAGAAAATCCTCCGATGGTGTGAATATTGGCTTTTACGGTTACTTCTTCTCCAAAAATCTTTACGCGTTTGGCGCCGTCTACGATGAGCCGCCCTGTGGTACCCTGAGCCTGGTAGCCCACAAATACAATGTGAGCCTCTGGACGCCAGAGATTATGGCGCAGGTGGTGTTTAATGCGGCCGGCATGTCCCATTCCGCTGGCCGCAATGATTATAGCACCGCTCTTAATTTCGTTTAAACGCATGGATTCTTCAGCCGAGCGGCTGAAATGCATCCCTGGGAAGTCCAGCGGATGGCTGCCGGCACGCAATTTGTTTATAGTTGTTTCATCGAAGCATTCCGGATGCTTTACAAAGATTTCTGTAGCGGAGATGGCAAGAGGACTGTCTATATAAACGTCCATATAAGGGATTTGTTTTTTCTGGTAAAGCTCGTTTAACACATAGAGCACCTCCTGAGTGCGCTCCACCGCAAAGGCTGGAATCACCACGTTACCGCCGTCCTTGTGGGCGGCAATGATTACCTCCTTGAGTTCCTGATAGGTGCTTTCCTTGGACTTATGAATGCGATTACCGTAAGTAGATTCGATAAAAACCACATCGGCTTTCTGTATATACGTAGGATCCGAAATTATCGGCTGATTGATACTGCCCAGATCACCGGAAAAGACTATTTTAACCTCACGGTCTTTTTCCTTGACCCAAAGTTCGATGATGGCAGAACCCAGGATATGTCCTGCATCACTGAAACGGACACGCACATAAGGGGAAAGGATAATATCGTTTCCGTAATTTATTGGCATGAAATATTCCATGGCCGCAGCAGCAGCATCTTGCGTGTAAAGAGGCTCAATCAAGCGATGGCGGCCGGCGCGCCTCTTTTTACGGTTACGCCACTCCGCTTCCATCTCCTGTATATGGGCACTGTCAGCCAGCATAATCCTGCATAAGTCTGTAGTCGCGGGTGTGCACAGAATGCTGCCGGAAAACCCCTTATGTACCAGTTTGGGTATCAAACCGCTGTGATCGATATGTGCATGGGTTAGCAAAAGATGGCTTACCGTCCCAGGGTCGTACGGAAAATCCAGATAGTTGCGCTCCTCCATTTGTCTCGATCCCTGAAACATGCCGCAATCCACAAGGACCTTTACACCTTCCGTCTCAATCAGGTAGTTGGAACCTGTTACTGTCCCCGCCGCCCCCACACAAGTTACTTTCATAGGCTATCTCCTTATGCTCTCACGCTTGCTACACGATTACCGTGCGCTTGATCGTCTTTACCACTTCGTCGTCGCTTCGCATCCACTCCAACAAGCCGTTCCAATAATCAGACCCAACAAGAATCACAGGGAAGGGTTTGATCCGTTTGGTCTGGATGAGGGTCATGGCTTCGAATATCTCGTCCAGCGTTCCGAAACCGCCAGGCATGCCTATATAAGCTTGAGCATATTTGATGAACATTACCTTCCTTACGAAAAAGTATTTGAACTCCAGGTCTATATCTACGTAAGGATTGCTTTTTTGCTCCAGAGGAAGGTGAATATTTAGCCCGATAGACTTAGCTCTCCCCTCTCTTGCTCCTCTGTTAGCCGCCTCCATGATGCCAGGCCCACCACCGGTAATGATGTTGAAGCCATTTTCAGCCAATTTCCTAGCAATGACTACGGTCTTTTCATATGTTTCCTCACCTGGGAGAACTCGGGCAGAGCCAAAGACAGAGACGCAGGGATAGATGTCAGATAGTGTCTCAAAACCATCGACAAATTCGGATATAATCTTAAAGAGCCGCCAGGAATCATTAACAGTTATTGCATCAATCAGGTATTGTTTTTCTGACATGGGTATCCACCTCCCTGTTTTTAGGAACGGACTCAGATTTTCTGGATAAGACAGTAGTGGCGAACGGCCGTTCGCCACTACTGTCTGTCTATCAAATAGTTTAGATATTGTCAAGGATGTTTGCGAGATGGGTAATTGAGATTGTCAAATCGATTGACAAAGGAAAGGGAGGGTACTGTCCTATTAGGAAATAGAACGTCAGAATGGCGCTTAAAACCCCTGAGGGCGATGATTAGAACCCTATTTGATGCAATACTTCCCGAACGGCTACTACTCCAGGAGAATCATGGGGAAGGTCAATTATGGGTTTGCCGACAGAGTCAAACCTTGTTATGTTTTCATCTTCTGGAATATAGCCAAGGATTTTGAGACCTGTCTGTTCTGCAATTTCTATTATTCCTTTGCTTTCTTCTTTTACCCTATTGATAACCAGGCCCATCTTGGTTTCACTAGTATCTTTATTTTCTTCGGTAATCTTTTTGATGAGCATGGCATTGTGAATTCCTCTAGTGGAGGTATCAGTAACAATCACCAGGGTATCAACACTTCTAAGCACCCTTCGGTTGATTTGCTCGGGACCGGCTTCACAATCAATGAGGGTAATGTCAAAATCCTTGGAAAGGGTTTCTATCCCATACCTTAATAGGTCATTGACCGCACAAAAGCAGCCTGGTCCTTCAGGACGGCCCATTACCAACAGTTCAAACCCATTTCCTCGCCCCATGACATCAGCTACCACCTCCTGCATAGGTATATCTTCAATCCTGTTCTTTGCTTCTGGGTTTCTGATAATCTCTTCCCGGATATCTCCTACTGTCCTGTCTACTGTTGCACCCAGGGCAGAGGGTAAACACGCTGCTGAATCAGCATCTATAGCCAGGATCTTAAATCTTTCCCTTTTTGAAAGTACACCGACCATGATTGCTACCAGAGCTGTTTTACCTGCTCCACCCTTGCCGCTCACAGCAAGCACCCTTCCCGCATTTCGCCGGTCTGACCTTGGTCTTAACATCATGCTCCTCACAAATAAGTGTCAAAAAATTGTTCAATTTTGGCCTTAATGGTTTCCGATGAAGCAACCCTTGGATCGTAAGCATCGAAATCAAAAAACAGGGTGGGAATTCCTACCTCCTCTTTTATAGCATCCTTTAGCAGTTTGGCAGACGCCCAGCCATACTTACAACCCACATGTCCTGCAAAAATAGCCACATCTGCTTTATAATCCCTGCATATACCAACAACTTCCTCTAGTAATGTGTCCACTGGGCCTCTGCCATGCCTTCCCATAGGAGCCTTCAGTGTTTTGGATGCCAGACCATGAACTATTTTCGACAGGCTCGAGGTGTCTTCTATAGGTTCATTGATCCAAAGATTTAACAGGTCCATTACGACGACGGCTCCATATTCCCTCTCCATCCACTCTAACACCCCTAGGTCGAAAAACGTGGAGGACCAGATCATGGCCACTCTCAATTTCTCCTCTGGAAGGGCACCTTCATTTCTCTGAACCCGTTCCAGTGCCATTTCGTACTGTTTCTTATACCAGTCCACTAAGAAGGGGGTCCCCGCAAGCCCCAAAATAGCACCTGCAGCTGTAGCAGAAGACCGACTCGAAATAGGGCATGGTACCTCTTTCCTGAGTTCGTTGGCTTTGAGCACATATTCCTGTGCCTGGTTAGAATATTCTACGACCTGCCTTAGCCTATCAAAGTCTAACTTTTGGTTTGTCTGCTCTTCCAGAAAGGAGATGAGTTTACTGAACTGACTGGCAAAGTATCTATGGCTCTTTTCGTCATCCAGGTAAGGCGTATCCAGACAAAACTGGGGTACCCCAAGATATTCAGCAAGAACTGGATAAACAATACTTGCCGAATCACAGGGGTGGGCTGCTATATGGATGAGCATATCTGGATAAGGAAAGTCCCCGGAGAGGGCTGCAGCGAGGGTGTACTTGTTGATGGCACACAACGAATCAGGGACGTGTTGTTCAGCCAACTCCATATACTTGATGATGCCTTCGGGAAAGGAGGAAATTACCGAGCCTGCATACTCTCCTGAGAATGGAGCTATATCCATGGCACGGAACAATTCCGGAGTGAGGAGGAAAAAATACCACGCTACAGGTTTGTTTTGGACCAAATCTTCATAGAGCAGCTCGAAATACTTTGCTGCTGGTTCATACATCCATTTACGTTCAGGATATTTACTTCCTACATGCTTGAGCAATCCCTGCATACTGTTGTGTACATTTTCAATTTCACGTATATTCTTTTGCGTCATTTTAACCCCTCCCTATCATTTCTAGAAATGCTCCAACCCTGGTACTCATTTGTCCCGCACCGCTGGTCATGTACTCCCGATCCACTACCAAAAGAGGGATGTTCCGCTCATCCAACCTCTTCTGGAGGATAAGGGTTGTGCCTCCCCAAAGGTCGCAACAACGGATTCTCTCCATGATGACACCATCAATGTTAAACTTTTCAACCATTTCCTTCGTATAAGTAACAATTTGGCCAATATCCTCCGACATCCTGGGACATACAGGACGCTTTAAATAGGAACGGGCCAAACACTCCATGAGGTCACCGTTGGTCTTCACCGGCTCCCAGAAGTACCTGCTTCCGAAACACAGGGCATCAGTAACTACCAAGCAACCCATATCCTCGATAATCCCTATATAATCAGGATCATCAATGACACTTCCCATGACCATCAATCTGGGACCGTGGGCCGAGATACCCTCCCGCTTACCAACCTCTTCCAGCAATCCCTTAAGTAACCTGTTGTAATCTTCTTTTGGAGTCGCCATGGCAGCCACAACAATCTCGTGTGCTTCTTTTCCGGTTAGGAGCGGGGTCTCCCTTTGGCGAAGCTCGTATACCTTCCTCAGCAGATCTCGGGTTTCATTATGCACCGCTATTGAATTTCGGATACTTTCCTCAGTGATGCTGACACCAAACGCTTTTTCCAAACCTGCCTTGAAGATGGCAAGCTCATCTCTATACCAATTCACCGCTTCTTCATCGGTCTTATGGGGGACACAGAGAAAGTGAGAATAAGGTGTCTTCACCTTACGCTTCCAGATATCGTACAGACGCCGGATATGCTCGCAGCTGTTCATAGACACCACTCCATCAAGAAACCCATAGCTCCCCTCCAGCGCTAATTCCAAGCAGCTGCGGACAAAGGAACAGTTGACTGGGGCTAAGAAAGCATCCGCTGCCGGTGTGTTGGTACAGCCTTTGGCTTTTATCCTGTAGGGGAAGATGCCTGCCGCATGAAGAATCTCCTCGGGTATGTAGGAGCAGAAAAACCCCACTATAGGTTTACCCTGGGCTTTCCATTTGTCTACAGCAGGGTTGGCAATTGTCTTAGAGATTTCACTTAATTCTTCTAAAGATGTCATTTTCACTTCCTCCCTTTTCTACAAACACTCCTTTAACTGACCAGCCAGATATTCTGGCATCATTCTGTCTCCTGAGTAGTTACATCTCCTTATCACTTGCTAGCTTCCCCCCTATGCAAGAGATTACCCCTTTTTGTATCTCTCTTTTGCAAAGAGAGCAGCACCTAAAGCACCGACGATCTGGGGTTCCTCAGACATAAGTGGTTTTAACCCAACTTTTTCAGTCACCTTTTTAATCACCCCTATGTTCTTTCCAATTCCACCGCTTATAACAAAATCGCCTTCTATCCCCACCCTTTGGAGTAAAGCGAATACCCTGCTTGCTATAGCCTCATGAACCCCTGAGAGGATCTCACTCTTTGGAACCCCACTTCTTAGCAGAGAAACCGCCTCTGACTTAGCAAAAACAGCACATGCAGAACTTATCATAGCATCCTTTTTAGCCTCTAAAGAGGTTTTACCAATATCTTCAAGGGGTATACCCAGTACATCTGCCATTACCTCACAGAATCTCCCTGTCCCTGCTGCACATTTATCATTCATTGCAAAATTTGTTACCTTCCCTGTCTCATTGCATCTTATGGCTTTACAGTCTTGGCCACCCATATCGAGAATTGTCCTTACGGTGGGGAATAGATAGTTAGCCCCTTTAGCATGACATGAAATCTCTGTTATATTTTCATTTGCAAAAGGAACAATAACCCTCCCGTACCCCGTTGCTATAGTATACTCGATATCTTCAAAAGAGATGTTGGCATTCTTTAACGCTTCATCTGTTGCTTTTTTAGCAGTCAATGCACTATCTGCCCCTGTTCTGACAATACTGTATGATAGTATTTCATCATCTCTTAATATGACTGTTTCACCGCTTAAGGAACCTACATCTACCCCAGCTACTATCATTCTCTGCCTCCTTAAAGAGGGGTCAGACCCCAAATACCTTGAACATTATAGATTTAAAAGCCTCAACAAATTCGGGAGTAGGGGCGAACGGCCGTTCGCCCCTACTCCGGTTCTTGATTTTATAAATTTCGAGCAATAAGAGCAGCTCCCAATGCACCAATCATTTGAGGATATTCCGATATATATATTTTTGTCCCCAATTTTTCCTCCAACGCCCTGACCATGCCTATGTTCTTCGCTACTCCACCAGTCATAACAACATCATTTTGCATACCTATTCTATTTACCATGCCGAATATTCTGTCAGCTATAGACTCGTGAATGCCAGCCAGGATGTCATTTCGCGGTATTCCCTTGTGTACATGAGAGACCACCTCAGACTCTGCAAATACTGCGCACATACTGCTGATATGGGCTTTTTCTTTGTATTCTAAAGAAAGTTGTCCTATATCTTCGAGAGGGACCTCCAATGCCTTTGCCATAGTATCTAAGAATACGCCTGTTCCAGCCGCACACTTATCATTTCCGGCAAAGTCTTCTACTACTCCCTCTTCATTAATGCGTATTACCTTGCTGCTCTCAGCACCAACATCAATTACTGTCCTTGCTTTTGGGAATAACCAGTGGCTTCCTTTAGCATGGCATAGCATTTCTGATTTAGATTGTTTTGCAAAAGGAACAAACTTTCTCCCATAACCTGTAGAAACAATATTTTTCAACTCCTCAAAAGATATGTTTGCTTTTTTAATGGCCTCATCCATTGCTTTTTTGGCGACTAAAGCCCCCTCTTCTTCTGTTGTAAGTATACTGGTAGACAAAATGGTGTCATCTTCTAAAATAAGCACCTTGGTGCTGAGGGAACCAAGA
>WOUX01000074.1 GCA_009773075.1 bacterium
TATGGATTCCCCTGTCTTAAGAATATACCTGGCAATTATTTATATAAAAAAGGGGCTTTTACAGGATGCGATTCACCAGTGCCAGAGTGTAATTAGCAGTCACCCAGAATATTCACCCGCTCGTTTACTTTTAGGGGGATTATATTCTACTACGGGTAATGAACATGCGGCCATCAATGAGTATGAAACCGTAGTCAAGATTGATCCTAAAAACAAAGAAGCTTACTTTTTCTTGAGTGCTTTGTATCTCAAGGTTAAAGAACACGAGAAATCCATCTCTTCCCTGAAGAGGCTACTTGAGATTGACCCGGATTCTGCAATGGGTAATTACTATCTGGGAAGAGTCTACGCTGAGATAAAATTCTTTAAAGAAGCTGAAAAATACTACCACAAAGCTTTAATACTTAAACCAGATTTTGGCGCTGCCTTAATTGAGCTAGGCACAATTTATGAGTTTCAAGGAGAAAATAAAGAAGCGATTGAAACATATGAAAAGATATTAAAGATTGACCCTTCTGATGCTTCTGTCTTAACACGCCTCGGCCATTTATACATTAAACAAGAGAAACCAGATAAAGCCATTGAAAAGTTTGAAAAGTTAAAGAAGCTAGATATTAATAATAAGGATGTTGGTGTAAAAATAGGCCTGATCTACCTTGAGCAAAAGAAATATGAAGAAGCTATAAAAGAATTTAATCTTATCCTGGGTGTTGATCCTGATTTTCATAAGGCCAGACATTACTTAGCTGTTGCTTACGAAGTACCTTCGGATTCAGATTTTTTCCCTGATTCACAAATCAACATAGGGTATATCCTCGAAGAAAAACAAAAGAATTCCAAAAAAGCTATTGAAGTTATTAAAGAGGCTATTGAAAAAAAGGGGGGGGATGTTAAATTATATGAGTTCTTGGCCTCCCTGTTTGAAAAGAATCGGGACTATGAAAAGAGTATTGAAACGTTAAAGAAGGCATTGGAATTAAAACCAGATGATATAAATCTCCATTATAATCTTGGCATTCTATATGACAAAGCTGGAAACATTGAAAAAGGCATAGAGAAGATGAGAGAAGTCTTGAAATTGGATCCTAAAAATGCCAATGCTTTAAACTATATTGGATATAACTATGCTGACAAAGGTATAGATCTAGACGAGGCAGAAAGATTAATAAAGAAGGCATTGGAGATAAAATCTGAAGACGGTTATATTACAGATAGCCTTGGTTGGGTTTATTATAAAAAAGGGAAAATTGATGAAGCCATTAAAGAGTTGGAGAAAGCTATTAAGTTAGTGCCTAAAGATCCAATAATTGCTGAACATCTCGGTGATGCGTACCTTAAAAATAGTAAAAAAGATAGGGCATTGGCTATGTATGAAAAAGCCCTGAAGTTAGATCCAGATAAGAAATTACTGAAAGAGAAGATTAAGATGATAAAGGAAAATAAATGAAAGGGAATAGAGATAAATTTGAATCCTCAAAAGGTGGGTTTTAATACACCTAAAAATATCTTCAAGTTTAGTGTTCTTCTCATATTTTCTGTCTCTATCTTGACTGGGTGTGCCAGTCTGAGACGTTCTATATCCCCAATTAAACCATTAAGCTCTCCAGATGATATCCTAAAAAAGATAGTAACCAGAGAAGGGAAAATTAAGGATTTAAAAGGAATAGCAAAGGTAAGGATAACGAGTGCAGACAAGAATCACTCTCTTAAAGAGATTATTATTGTTCAAATGCCATCATCATTGCGAATGGAGACATTGGGTTTCTTTGGCCAGCCATTGTTTTTTTTAACAGCAAAAGACAACCAGATGTCCATCTTATCTCTCTCAGAGAATAGGTTTTATAAGGGTGAATTTACACCAAAGAATTTGTCTATTATATTTCCTCTGTATTTAAAATCAAAAGACCTGTTTTCTATACTGCTGGGTAGTACCCCGTTGATTGATCATGTCGATATGGACATTGGAATTGTTCAAGAAAAGAATCTCTACCTTGTGAGGTTTTACCAGCAGGGAGGAATTACAAGGCAATTTATATGGATTGAGCCTCTAAATTTTTCTATAATGAAAAGCGAGATCTACGATTCGTTAGGAAATCTTGTACTTAAAGTTGAGTTCGACAACTATAAGATGATAAATGATCTCTTGTTTCCTATGTCTACCACTATTTCATTGCATTCAAGTTTAACTAAAATAGGAATCGATTACAGTGAGCTAGAAATAAATACTGGTATAAACCAGCATAGTTTCGATCTGGATGCTCCACCGGGTGTAACGATAGTCTATTTGGACTGAACAGATGAATAGTATTGGCTCCGCTTTAGAAGACGCTCTGAGAGGGCTGAAATACAACGCCAAATTAAAAGAACACCTTGTCCTGGAAGTTTGGGATGAGGTAGTTGGAGAATATATTGCAAAACAGACTCAACCAGAGAGCATCAGGGATAACAAACTTTTCGTAAGGGTTTCAACCCTTCCCTGGATACGCCAGTTAGAATCTCTGAAACAAATGATAATAGAACGCTTGAATAGAAGAGTAGGAAAAAGAGTACTAAAAGAGGTACAGTTCAGCCTCGGTGAAATTCCTGGGCACAAAGATATAAAGGCTATGGATAGTCATAAAAAATGGTTGGATATAGAGTTAGATAAAAGCTATCTGGAAAGCATAAACAAGGATTTGATTCACATAAGAGATCCTGAAACCCGAGATGCTCTTTCACGCATAATAATCAAGGATGCTAAACTTCGAAGTTTTAGAGAAGATCAGGAATTGGAATCCCCATTCAGATCATGAGTAAAAAGGGGTTCTAGTATCTTTAACCCTGCCCCCCTACCCTTGGAGGCCTCTACTAGAACAAGCTTTCCTTGAGACTTTATGTCAGGATAGACAATCTGTAGTTTTTTAGGCTCAAGCATGGTTTCTCTGAGATTGTCCATCAAGTCTCCAAGTCTGACAACAGGAAAGATAAGGTACACCTTACCTTTTGGTTTTACTAAGTATCTTGCAACTGTTAATGTATCCTGTAAAGAGCATTCGATCTCATGCCGGGCTATGGCTTTTTGATAATCCGGGTTAATCCTTCCAGAATTTACCTTTCGATAAGGCGGATTGCTAAACACTATATCGAAAGTCTCCGCCTTAAATAATCCCTTTAGATTGTTTATATTTTCATGGATGATTGTAATCCTTTTGGAAAGATCGTTTAACCCAACACTTCTGCTTGCCATTTCAGCCATGTCCTTCTGAATTTCAACCCCTACTATCCTGTTAATTTTGGTTCTGTGGGCTAATAAAATGGGTATTATGCCACATCCGGTACCGAGATCGATGATAGATTCAACTTTGGGGATACCAACAAAATTTGCAAGGAGTATAGCATCGATAGAAAATCGGTATCCGCCTCTTTTTTGAAGGATTTTTAAATCCCCAACTAACAAGTTATCAAGGGTTTCGTCATCTTTGATAATTTGATGTGATTCAGACATTAAGACTATAGACCTCAGACATTAGACTTCAGCCTTCCGCCTTCAGTCTATCCCCCTGAGTAGTTACTATTAGAAGAGTCTGGTGTCTAACGTCTGGAGTCCAGTGTCTGAATTGGAGTAAATGGTGGTATCCATGAATATAGTAGTTTGTGTGAAACAGGTGCCTCAAGAGATTCGGATAAATAAAACAAAAGGCACTTTAATTAGAGATGGTATAAAAGGGGTTATTAATCCGTGTGATAAGAATGCTATAGAATTGGCGACAACCTTAAAAGAGAAGCATGGGGGCAAGATAACTCTTGTCTCTATGGGACCAAAAGATGTGGAAAATACCCTGACCCATGCAGGCTGTTCTTGTCTGTGACAGGGTATGCACAGGGGCAGATACCATGGCTACTGCGTTCGCTTTGGCCACGGTTATCAAAAAACTGGACGATGTTCAATTGGTGCTCTGCGGCAAAGAGACCGCTGACAGTGGTACACAACATGTAGGACCACAGCTTGCCCATTATCTTGGAATACCCCAGATTACGTATATTGTAGGCCTGGTAGTTGAGGGCGGTAAAATACGAGCAAAAAGACAGTTGAAAGATGAATATGAGACTGTGGAAGCAGGGCTACCAGCTTTGCTTACTGTTGTTAAAGGGATAAATGAACCGAGGATGCCGACCTATCTTAACATCTACGAAGCTTCAAAAAAGGATACTCATAAATGGTGCGCAGAAGATCTCGGGCTGAAAGAGGATGAGGTAGGCATCCAGGGGTCACCCACAAGGATTATTAAAGTCTTTGCACCGGAGGCAAAAAGGGAGTGTAAAATGCTCAGGGGTTCGATAGAGGATATATCAATCAGTTTAGTCAATGACCTAAAAAGCAAGGAATTAGTATGAAAGAGATGGACCAGCACAGAGGTGTTTGGGTATTTGCAGAACGGAAGGACGGCCAGGTAATAAAGGGTAGCCTTGAACTCTTGTCTCTGGGGCGAGGACTTGCCGATGAGCTTCAGGTAGAGCTGTCAGTTCTTTTGATGGGGGATCGCTTAGGCAGCATTCCGGAGGAACTGATATACTATGGGGCAGATGTAGTATATGTGGCAGAAAACCCGATTCTTGAAAGGTATACTACATCTCCCTACCATAGGATCGTATGTGATTTGATCAGAGAAAATAAACCAGAGATAGTCCTCTTTAGTGCCACGCATCTTGGTATGGATCTGGCCCCCAGGGTAGCCTGTGAGCTGAAGACAGGACTAAGCGCTCACTGTGTGGATTTAAAGATGGATACGGAAAATAGGCAGTTGCTTCAGATTTGCCCGTATTTTGATTATATGGCGACTATCGTAACCGATACGAGACCGCAAATGGCTACTGTTCAGCCTGGCATAACCTCCCCACCCAGGCGAGATGATTCCAGGCAGGGAAAGACGGTAAGGGTTGAATTTAAGATAGAACCCGGAGATATTAAGATCGTTGAGGTGGAGGCAAAAAAGGAAGAGGATACCGAAAAGATCGAAGAAGCGGATGTTATTGTTGCCGTGGGTCGTGGGCTTAAAGATATGGGTTTGGCTGAAGATCTGGCTTCTGCTCTTGGAGGAACCCTTGGTGCGACCCAACCCATTACCGATGCCGGTCTGTTACCCCAGTCTCGTATGATAGGCCAAACAGGCAAGATCGTTCAGCCTAAGTTGTATATTGCCTGTGGAATTTCCGGCGCAGGGCAACACGTTGTAGGGATGCAGAATTCAGGCACTATCGTAGCCATAAATACTGATGAAAAGGCCCCTATATTTAAGGTAGCCGATTATGGTATCGTTGGGGATGTTTCTAAAGTAATACCGGCACTCATTGAGTCTTTGAAAAGTTAAAAAGCTTTAAGAAATCTAGAACTATCTATAGACTTATGGTCATCAGGACTGAATGACACCGTTCCACAAATCCCCTGGGTATCATAGTCTCTAATGGTCTCCATGCCCTTCAGGAAAGCTTCTCTGGTGAGATTTCTTCCCGCATTCCTAAAAGCTTCACGGTACAGTATCCCTACAAACCATCCTTGAAAAAAGTTTTGATCCCGATAATGAACATTCGGATCGTACACCAAAGAGCCCTTTCTCAATTCTTTTACGCCCGGGCTATCATCATCCCACATGCCAAAACAATTGATGGCCATAAATTCCGTGGCTGCCTTGCTAGCTAGTTGTATGGTCTTATCGGCACAACCATACTGATTTACTACAATGGGCGTGTAAAGCCCCAACCTTCGTGCAGTTCTCACAATCAAGCCGGTATCAGCAATGTATCCATGAATATAAATAATATCAGGCTTTAATTGCTTAAGGCGCATTATCTCTGAGGTAACATCCACAGCCGTCATAGAAATGACGACCTCTTTATAGTCTTTTACGGGATACACCTTGACCAATTCCCGAAAGGTATCTCTGGTGTCCTTACCGGTAGCTACATCTGGATACATAAGGGCAATAGCAGGGTTCTTGAGTTTCAGGTCATTAAAAACATATTCGAAGAACAACTTTGCCTGGTCTTCATACCACGGAATGGGACAGAATATATACTTTCTTGCCGGATAGAAAAACTTTTTTTGGGCCGAAGCTGTAGTAAGTGGCATCTTCTCTTTTTCGGCCATGGGAATGAGCGTTGCGGTATGGCCAACCCCGGAAGCCCCCTGAAGGGCAAAAATCTTATCCTTATAAACCAACTTTTTAAAAAGTGATAGGGCAGTGGGTATAGAGTATCTATCGTCTTCCAGGATAACTTCTATCTTTCTACCATGGATACCACCCTGATCGTTCACCATTTTAATGCAGGACTTAAAACCATGGGCAATGGGAATCCAGACATCAGCAATAGGCCCTGTCAAATCACCCATTATGCCTACCTTTACCGATGTGTCTGTTACGCCTTCACATCACCAACCAACAAAACGAGAGAAAGAAAGAGAACAACTTTCTTTAACAACTCCATAAGAACCTCCTTATGATTAAACCAGGTTGACAAATAAAGCCGACAACCAGCCATCAGTAAAACATATATTACAAAAATGCTGTTTCTGTCAAACTATTTTTGGGTATTCTGAAAAAATCATAGTTAAAAGGCCAGGCAGAACCTTGCGAAAGAACATTTCAAAAGTTCATGCTTAATTCAACCCATTGAAATTGCTATTATTCTGTTTTATAAAGGTTCATTAGCAAAAAACGTTTTAACGACTGTTTAAAGGAATCATTGAATGATTAACTTATAAGCTGATGTACGTCCCCTATTTCCCCAAAAAATAAACTGTAACTTGGATTACTACCAAAATTAACCTTGCAAATTGAAAGTGTTTATTTTAATATTCAATGATGATAACAAGAAAGGTACAAAAAACCGTTGAACTTTCTCTGAAGCAATATCCTGTTGTTGGAATCTTGGGACCCCGTCAGGTTGGTAAGACGACCCTGGCAAGAGCCATACAAAGTATTCTGACACAAAAATCTGTTTATTTAGATTTGGAATTGCCTTCGGATTTGAGTAAACTTCAAGATCCTGAATTGTATATGGGGCAGTTTAGAGATTGTCTTGTGATTATAGACGAGATACAGAGAATGCCAAACCTGTTCCCGCTGGTGCGGGCGTTGGTTGACCAGAAACGAGTGGCAGGAAGATTTCTTATCTTGGGTTCAGCATCGCCGGAGTTGCTCAAACATGCATCAGAGAGTCTGGCGGGGCGCATTATTTACCACGAACTATCACCGCTGATTTTGGAAGAAACTGGTTATGAACGAACGCAGCAGTTGTGGCTCCGGGGAGGCTATCCTCTAAGTTATTTAGCAAATACCGGAGAAGAGAGCATCTCCTGGCGGGAGGCTTTTATCAAGACTTATCTCGAGATGGACATCCCACAATTGGGCATTCACATACCGGCAACGCAGCTCAGAAGATTCTGGACCATGCTTGCTCATGTTCATGGTCAGCTATGGAACGCATCGCAGATTGCCAAAAGCCTTGGGGTTTCATCCCCCACGGTGCGAAATTATCTGGATATACTTGAAGATACATTCATTATCAGAAGATTGCCGCCTTTTTATGCAAACATTAAGAAACGTTTGGTAAAATCAGCCAAGATGTATATCCGGGATTCAGGCTTGCTTCATGCCTTGTTGAAAAATCGGACTTTGGATGATTTATACAGTCATCCTTCATCAGGCAATTCTTGGGAGGGCTTTGTAATTGAGCAGATTATCGGCATAATCCCTGAATACTGGCAAAGCTTTTTTTATCGAACAAGCGCAGGGGCAGAAATTGATCTTTTGCTCCTTGATCACAGGAATGAATCAATCGCTGTAGAGATAAAGTATTCCCTGAGTCCGAAGGTTGAAAAAGGCTTCTGGAACGGTATGGAAGACTTAGGCTGCAAAAAGGGATTTGTCATCTATCTGGGAGATGAAATATACCCGATTGGCAAAGATGTTTTTGCCCTGCCAGTTAAAAATATGGGGAGAATTTTTGAGTGAATGATTAACTTATAAGCTGATGTACGTCCCCTATTTCCCCTATTTCCCCTCGTCCCCTATTTCCCCATTTTGTGGTAATTATCCCATTGACACACAAGACCACTTGTCTTATGATTCGTCCGTCAAAAAGCAATGTCTTATCAATTCAATTTTTATGAAACCGTCATAAAAACTGGCTCATATTTAATCATGGAAACCATACATAATCCTCAATTACAACTTGCTTTTGATTTTGTTCAATACACCGGAAAGAATGTTTTCCTTACTGGGAAAGCAGGCACAGGCAAAACTACTTTTCTTCACAACTTAAAGAAAATATCTCCCAAACGCATGATTGTTGTAGCACCAACAGGCGTTGCTGCTATTAATGCCGGGGGTGTGACCATTCACTCGTTTTTCCAGATGCCATTCTCACCTTACGTGCCTGAAGGACAAACAGGAAATGAGATAGATAATAAATATGGTGATAAGCAAAATACTACCCGTATTCAAAAATTTGGCCGCGATAAAATAAATATTATTAAAAGTCTTGACCTGCTTGTAATTGATGAAATAAGCATGGTCAGGGCTGACCTTCTTGACGGTATTGATGAAGTGCTGCGGAGGTTTAAAAACAGGTATAAGCCATTCGGAGGTGTTCAGTTGCTTATGATAGGCGATCTTCAGCAGTTAGCACCTGTAATTAAAGAAGACGAATGGAACATCCTTAAAAATTTTTATGATACTGTGTTTTTCTTCAGCAGCAAAGCCTTACAGAAAACCCAATATGTAAGTATTGAATTAAAACATGTTTACCGCCAGAGCGACCAGGCTTTTATCGAAATTCTTAATAAAATACGTGATAACAGTTTAAACCCCGAAACACTCCGTGAGTTAAATAAAAGGCACATCGCCGGATTCAACCCTGATGAAAGTAAAGGATATATTACTCTTACCACGCATAATATCCAGGCGCAGGAAATAAACAAATCCAGATTGAATAAGCTGAAAGGGAAGGCACATGTTTTTACTGCAACCGTGGATGGCGATTTTCCTGAATATTCATACCCAACCGATTTCGAACTTACACTCAAAACAGGTGCCCAGGTTATGTTTGTTAAAAATGACATTTCCCGTGAGAAGCTATATTATAATGGTAAAATAGGTATTGTTACCGATTTTAAAGAAGATACTATTATTGTAAAATGCCCGGACGATTTAGCCGAAATACCGGTACAAAAACTTGAGTGGCAAAACACAAAATACTCAATTAATGCTGAAACAAAAGAAATACAGGAAACCGTTGCCGGCTCTTTCTGGCAGTATCCGTTAAAATTAGCATGGGCCATTACCATACACAAAAGCCAGGGATTAACTTTTGAGAAAGCTGTAATTGACGCTAATGCCGCCTTTGCATACGGACAAGTTTATGTTGCGCTAAGCCGTTGCAAAACTCTTGAAGGACTGGTTTTGAGTACTCCCATTTCTTCTCGTTGCATAAAAAGCGACCCAACAGTTTCGGCATTTACTACCGAAGTTGAACAAAATCCACCCGGCAATAAGCTTTTAAACGATTCGAAAAATGCCTTTCAGCGCATGCTGCTCGAAGAACTATTTGACTTTAGCCCTATACAAAGACGTTTAGGCTATTGTTTAAAGCTGATGAACGAAAATATTACAAGCCTTCATGTTAGTTTTCGTGATACTTTTGAAAGAATGAATGTATCTGTAAAAACTGAAATATCTGAAGTTGCGGAAAAATTCAAACTTCAAATGGAACAGCTTATTGCACAACAAAATTCAATTGAAGAAAATGTTCCTTTGCAGGAACGAATTAAAAAAGCATGTGCTTATTTTGCTGAAAAAACAGAAAGCCTTGTTTGTGAGGTATTACATAATGCATCCATTGAAACAGATAACAAAACCGTACGAAAAGCAATCAGGGATGTGCTGGGTCGGCTGCGTGAGGAATCTTCCGTTAAACTATCCTGCCTGAAAGTTTGCCAGGCAGGCTTTATAATTAAAGATTACCTGGAAACCCGGGCAAAATCTGCCATTGAAAAACCTGAACCAAAACGTGTGCGTAAAACTGCTGTTGAATCGGTGCCAGAATATATTGTTCATCCGAAACTCTATACAATTCTGAAAAACTGGCGTAATGACAAAGCAGATGAACTTGATGTGCCTGTATTTTTTATTTTACCGCAAAAAGCGATGATAGCGCTTATAAATAAACTACCCGTATCAACAGTAGAACTGAGAACCGTAAAAGGAATTGGAAATAAAAAGATAAAACAATTTGGCATAGAAATACTTGAATTAATTTCGGCGTACTGTAAAGAAAATAATATTAAAATCCCCATGCAGGACATTGAAACATCAACACCACAAAATAGTAAAAAGCCAGATACAAAACAAACAAGCTATGATTTGCTGAAAGCCGGAAAAACCATTTCAGAAATAGCTACTGAAAGGAATATGGCTGTTTCGACAATAGAAGGACACCTGGCACATTTTGTGGGCACAGGTGAATTAGACGTGCATCAGTTTGTTACCCCGGAAAAAACCACTTTAATTTCTGATTACTTTATAAGTAGTCAAAGCACTTTATTAACACCGGCAAAAATCGCCCTGGGCGAACAGGTTTCTTATGGCGAATTACGGTTGGTTTTAAAGCATTTGAAATATAAAGGACAGATAGTCAAGATGCAAACGGAGATAGGGACACTATACTAGTTTTTTGAAATATTAGAGATACTTGAGGAGATAACGAATGAGTGGGGATAGGGATTTCCTTTTTTTCACCCCTTCCCAAACCCTTGAAAATTCAGGGCTTACTAAAAATGGAAAAATTTGATCGTTTATTAGCTCTAGATACTTTCCGGGGAATTACAATTGCGTCAATGATTATTGTAAATTTTCCTGGAACCCTGTCTCATGTTTACGCACCTCTAAGTCATTCAAAGTGGCATGGATGCACTCCTACGGATTTAATTTTCCCATTTTTTCTTTTTATAGTCGGCGTTGCTATGTCTTATTCATTCAGGAAATTTGACAATAAAATTTCTTTATTCGCTATAAGTAAAATAGCAAAACGGGCATTAATAATCTTTTTGATTGGATTGGCATTAAATGCATTTCCATTTAACTCTGGAATTTCAAATTTACGTATATTGGGAGTATTACAACGAATAGCTGTCGCATATGGAATAGCCGCATTGCTATGTCTTTATTTCAACTCAAAAAAACTAATAATCATATCAGGGATTATATTAATCGTCTATTGGCTGTTATTATTAGGATTTGGTCAAAGCGATCCTTATGGTATGGAAAGCAATTTAGTTCGCATCATAGACCTCAAGATTATTGGCGGAAGTCATCTATGGCAAGGAATCGGAATACCTTTTGATCCAGAAGGATTGTTGAGCACACTTCCTGCTGTTGTAACAGCTATTTTTGGTTATTTGACCGGCAAATCTTTACAGACAGAATCCATCCTTAAATCGGTTATTTATAGAATGTTTTTAATAGGTGTTGCTGCAATATTGTTCGGAAAATTTTGGGGCATAATTTTCCCAATTAATAAATCTCTTTGGACAAGTTCTTATGTGCTTTACACGTCAGGTTGGGCGTTGATATTTCTTTCAGCTCTCCTATGGCTTATAGATGTTAAAGGATATAGAAAGTGGACATATCCGTTTTTTATTTTTGGTATGAATTCTTTATTTATCTACATAATTTCAATTGTCTGGATAAAAATTTATATTTTTTCGATAAAGATCTCTAAACCTGATGGTTCCGTTATAAATGGAGTTGATTGGCTTTACAATCAATTATTTGTACCTATTGCCGGTTATCTGAATGGCTCACTTTTATTTGCTATAACACATGTTTTAATTTTTTGGATTATATTGTTAATTTTATATAGTAGAAAGATATTTATAAAAATATGATATATTTGTATATTTGTTAAATTTGGCTTTTAACGATTTACGAGATTTTAGAAATTGGTATCGACTGCAAATCTACTGAAAAAGAGGTGGATTGAGTTAGCAAAAAGAGGAATAGAAGAGGCTAAAGGTCATGTATGTCGGCGAAACAAAAGATGTAAAAAGTGGATCAGTTGCCTATGGAAGGGGTTAAGGAGGGAATCATGCTTTATGAGACTATCCTCTATGACATAGTT
>WOUX01000075.1 GCA_009773075.1 bacterium
CGCATTTATAGCCACCGATATGAAGGGGACAATAAATCTCTTCAGTAAGGGTGCTGAAAACATCTTCGGTTGCAAGGCGGAAGACGTATTAGGAACTCCAATATCCAATTATTATGTAATGGGGAGAGATGAAGCAAAAAAGATAATGAAGATACTGTATCAGGAGGGGGGACTACAGAACTATGAAACTGTGATGATTATAAGAAACGGCAAAAAGGTCAATATGAACCTCTCAGTATCTTTGCTGAAGAATAGTAATGGAGAGCTAATTGGAACATTGGGGATAGGTAAAGACTTTACAGAGTTTAAACGAATAGAGAGACAACTCCAACAATCGGAGAAGTTGGCTACTGTTGGAGAGTTGGCTGCTGGGATAGCCCATGAAGTAGGAACTCCGCTGAATGTAATATTGGGTACTGCAGAGTACCTAATGATGGAAATGGAAGGAGATGATCCCAAGATCGAGGAGCTAAAAATCATAATTTCCCAGGCAGAGCATATAACCAAATTAATACATCAATTGTTGAATTTTTCTCGATACAATAAACCCGAATTCAAATCTATAGATATAAACAGTCTTGTTAGAGATGTATTAAAGTTAACAGACCTTCAGATAGCAAAAGAGAAGATTAAAGTAATTACCGATCTTCAATCGGACATGCCAACAATAATAGGCGATGATAACCAGCTTCAACAAGTCCTTATAAATATAATCGTAAACGCACTACACGCTATGCCTCAAGGAGGGACACTAACCATAGCTAATAGGTTGGATATATCTGAATCTTCAACTCCCCATAGCAATGTATTCATAGAGATCAGTATCTCTGATACAGGCTGTGGAATCCCTTCCAAAGACATTCCAAAGATATTCGACCCCTTCTTTACAACCAAGGACATAGATAAGGGAACCGGTTTAGGGTTGACTGTAAGTCATCGAATAGTTGAAGATCATGGTGGTACTATTGATGTAGAGAGTAAGGTTAATGAAGGAACACGATTCACAGTTAAGTTACCTATTCAAATTAGTGAGGATACCAATGTCCAATAATGCAGATGCCCAAATCCTGGTAGTCGATGATGAAGAGAGGATGCGGAACCTCTTGAAGAAGGTGTTAACGAAACAGGGGCTTTCTGTTCAAACATCCCCTAATGGGATAGATGCCCTAATGAAAGTTGAAGAAACTCCCTTTGACGTTATTTTAGCCGACATACGCATGCCGGAGATGAATGGAATAGAAGTCTTGAAAGCCGTTAAAGAAACCAGACCAGAGATCTATGTAATCTTGATGACTGCCTTTGGTTCTATAGACTCTGCTGTTGAGGCTATGAAAAAAGGAGCCTACGACTATATAACCAAGCCTTTTAAGATGGATGAAATAACAATAGTTATAAAAAAGGCTTTAGAAGAAAAGGGGCTTCGTAAGGAAGTTGCATCCCTTCGTAACGAGGTTAGGAGTAAATATAGGTTTGATAATATTATTGGGAAAAGCAAGGTAATGCAGGATGTCTTCGATTTGATAAGACGTGTTTCTAATAGCAAGAGTACCGTCTTAATATATGGCAAGAGTGGAACAGGAAAAGAGCTTGTAGCCAAAGCACTGCACTATAATAGCCCAAGGAAAGATAACCCCTTTGTGGCTGTTAATTGTAGTGCTATACCTGAAACCCTTCTGGAGAGCGAACTGTTTGGTCATGTAAGAGGATCATTTACAGGGGCAATAGCAACAAGAAAGGGGCTGTTTGAGGAGGCCAATGGAGGAACTATATTTTTGGATGAGATTGGGAATGTCAGCCCTGCCATGCAGATAAAACTCTTAAGAGTTTTACAGGAAAGGGAAATAAGGCGAGTAGGTGGAGCAGAGAATATTAAGGTTGATATCAGGCTTATAGCAGCCAGCAATCAAAATCTGGAAGAGGCTGTTAGTAGAGGTGAATTTAGAGATGACCTTTATTACCGTTTAAACGTTATTACTATAAATTTGCCTGAGCTGAAAGACCGCCAAGATGACGTACCTCTGTTAGCGAATTATTTCCTAAAGAAATATACTAAAGGGGAGAATGAAAAGATCAAGTCTATCTCCAAAGAGTCAATGAATCTGCTTTTGAACTATAACTGGCCAGGAAATGTGAGAGAACTGGAGAATGTAATTGAGCGAGCCATAGCCCTTGGTCGTTATGAGGAGATATTACCAGAGGATATCCCAATAAATATTATAAATAGTAGAATGATGTCTGCACTGAAAGAAACCTTGCCTGAAAATGCTACCATTGAGGAGCTTGAGAGGGATTACATCGCCAAAATATTAAAGAAGACAAAAGGACATAAGATAAATACAGCCAGGATACTAGGGATCGATCGAAGAACACTTTATAGAAAATTAAAGAAGTACAGTATGGAGTATTAAAGACTGAAATTAATGCCCCTGTTTTTTCAATCCAGGTGTGGACAAAATGCCCCAATTATACTAACCTGCCTCATATAAGCCTGTCCCTTTACCTGCAATGGCTAATCTAAATACAGTACCTATCTATGACAAAATTGTCTCAATTGTAAATATAGTAAGGTGATGTATTATCCCATATTTATATATTACTAAAACCTCTAAAAGACCAACTGAAAAGGTCATCCTAGGACTTCACAATAAGTAGAAAATGCTGGCACGGTAATTGCTTCTCTTGATATTATTAATTCATGTTTGTTCTAGATAATAATCAGGTGCCCCTCTCATAGTATTCGAATTGGGTTCGATTTCGTATGTTATAGTTGTTCATTCCCCCTTGGAGCTGAGAGAGATAAAGTTATTAATTAAGCTTTCTGTTAAAGTAGTAACAAGTTAATTAAGATAGAGAGGGGCACTCTACACACCTTATGTATAAAGAAGGTTCGTCACCACAAAAAAGGCGGGGTGGTGACTCTTACAGAAGCTTTATTCTTTTCACTTCTGTAAGACTCCTTTCGATAGCGAGGGTGCCCGCCACCCCTCGCAGAAAAAAACATCTCTTATATATCTGTTAACAAGTAGCACTCTACCCTGTTCACAAAAACTTCTCTACTCTGAATAGCACTCCATCTGTTACCATTGTAATTGCACCGTCTGTGTCTGTTCGATATGTTCTGCTGTCTAAATCTCTATATCTCTCAAGAACCTGCATCTTTGGAAAACCAAATCTGTTTTTATATCCAACACTAAAGACAGCATAAGTGGGATGAACCTTGCCTAAAAACTCCTCTGTACTGGATCTCAAACTTCCGTGATGGGGAACCTTTATTACCGTACTTTCCAATCTGCTCCCAAGTTGAACAAGCTTTTTTTCTGCCTCTTCTTCTATATCCCCTGTAAAGAGTAAGCTAACCTCTTTAAAACTCAGCTTAACAACAACTGAATTATTATTAAAAGATGATTGAATGTTCATACCTTCTCCTTGAAATAACTGGACAGGGGGATTATATATATCCACTCTGACCCCATTAATATACTTAGGGAGCGTTTCAACATTCATCGTTACCTTCTTTATTCCTTCATGGTTCACTATTTCCATAAGCTCAAGATAAGATTCCACATCTGTACTTTGTCCATTAGTCCAGATTTCCTTGACTTCAAAGTTTTTAGCAATAAAACGAAGCCCATTCAGATGATCAGGGTGAGGATGGCTTAAAAGAAGGTAATCAACCCTTTTAATTTTCTCTTTCCATAGGAAAGGGGCAAGAATATGCCTGCCTGTATCATAACTATCATTATATTCCCCCCCACCGCCATCTATTATCATCCTTTTCCCTTTTGGGAATTCAATTAGGGCGGAGTCTCCTTGTCCTACACTAAGAAATGTTACACGAAGATTACAGTTGAAATTCTTGGTATAGTACCAATAAGAATAGTCTCCTATAATTATTGCCAGTAATACTAAAGCAATGCACCCTGCCCTCTTCAGCCTATTTATATTAAAGAGAAAAACAACAAGTAGATAAAAGAGGACCATCTCAAATAAAGTAGGTGTTGTTGCCCAGAAAGAGACACCAGGGAGGTGGGTAAATAACTCTACCAGATTAATAATAAAGCCAGTAAAAATAGAGGCTAAATGAAGAAGGAGAGAGGCTAAAGATGGTGAAATAAAGATCGTTAGAGCAGCAAAGAGGCTCAGTGGTATAATGAGAAAACCGACTATGGGGTCTACCACTATATTTGGAATAAAACCCAGTAAAGAAACGATATTAAAATGATAGGCTACTATAGGACCTGTGCCAAGCGTAGCAGCTATGGATACAAGGACGAGAAAGCCAATGTATCTACCGATCTTTTTAGTTATAGAAAGGGAATGCACAGCAGATAGACCAGGGATCGAGGAGAGGTAATAGATGAACCTGGGGGTAAGGTACAGGATCGCTAAGACAGAGACAAAAGATAATTGAAATGAGATATCGAAGATGGAGGTTGGTGAGATGACCGTAATAATAAAGGCTGCCATAGCCAATGTGTTATATAAATCTCTCTGTCTATAGATTAAAATCGCTATCAGAAAGGCTACAATCATGATTGTAGCCCGAAAGACCGAAACGCCAAGACCACCTATAAATCCATAAAACAGTACAGGGAATATAGTAAGAAAAGCAGAAACCCTATTGACATCAAAGGTCAACATCAACCTTTCAGAAGACCTAAATATTCCTCTGATAAGAAAGAAAGCAATTGTGGCAATAAAACCCAGATTCAGCCCTGATATAGCAAGGATATGGGCTACACCGGTAACAGTGAAGTCATCCCTTATCTTCTCTGAAATCTCTCCCATTTCACCGAGAAGTAGGGCTTTGATAACACCTCTGTTGGGTAGTTCACATTCCTTATCGATAAAATTCCTTATTTTTTCTCTGAATCCCTCGATTGTCTTCCAGAAGTAGTTACTCTCCCCTTCACCGATCCTTATAATCTCCATACTGCTTTTAAGATAACCAGTAACGAATATGCCTTGAAGAGCTAGATGTCTTGAATAGTCAAAACCTCCCGGATTGCCGAAGTTTGTCGCGCGTTGTAATTTGCATATAAACCTCACCCTGTCTCCGTATTTCAAATCACTCCCAGTCCCTCCAATTGTAAGTAAAACCTTCCCAGTAACCTTTTTGTACCCCTTCTCAGAGTAAACCCTCTCCGAATTTATATAGAGTCTCGATCTATCTAAGAGTAATTTAGGAGGTTCATAGAGGCTTCCCTGAACATTGATGCCTTCGTTTTTTAAGAGTTTTGATATGTGGTTATGGGGAATAGAAGGGAAGATGTGAAGATTCATCATGAGAGATCCGATAAGAACAAAGACTACCGGAAAAAGAATGATGCCTAAACCTTTCCAGTTAAGCAAGATTGCGCCTAAAAAGATAAGCAAAAGAGCTGCTATAAGTATTAAGGTGGGTTTGGCAGGAAGATAAAGATAGTTACCAAGCAAAAGCCCTAACAGGTAGGAAATTAATAGGGTGATTAATGGTCTATACATCATAGATTTTAATCAACTTATAATAGATATGGAAGCAAGTGTCAACAAAATGCTCTCACTCTAGTTCTTAAAGGTTTTTAACCTTGTCATCAAAGTCCTATTGTGCTACAAGGGAGAGAAAAACAATCCATAATGCTGTTTTCTTAAGATAGACACGAGGCGATTATATTTTATCTTCGATTCAATGGAGGGATGATGATTCGATTTAGTGATGAGCAGATAATGGTTCGGGATATGGTGTCCAGGTTAGCAAGGGAGAAAATACAGCCCATTGCTATAGAAGCAGAAAGGAGGCAT
>WOUX01000076.1 GCA_009773075.1 bacterium
AGGAGCCGCTCGAACATTTCCTCGGGCTGAGGGAAAAGTACCTGCTTTATTGAGCCCGGCAGCCACCGGTTCCTTCATCGGCGAGATACTGCACCGGTGTTTTTTCTTTTGTCCTTGCAATTTATGGCTCATGGTGTATACTTATCCAAAAGAGGAAGGCAGGTTTATAAGGCCTTGACGTTTTTAAATTTACAGTTAATGAAAGTGGAAAATGAAAAGTCTTAGACGTGATGGTAAGTTTGGCAAAAAGGATTCAAATATGTCCGATAGAGGGGTTTCAAAAAGGCCCTCTCGGGGAGGTTTTAGCAGGGGCGGAGGAAGGGATTCGGAAAGGCCTGCTTTTGACAAGCACCTGTACAAGGCTACCTGCGAAAAATGTGGGGACAACTGCGAAGTTCCGTTTAAGCCCACCGGAGGTAGACCCATCTACTGCCGGGATTGTTTTAGGACAATGGAAGGTTCCGAATCGCCAAGGCCAAAACAGTTTGGAAAACGCGAATATTCAGGATCAAGGCGTCCCGACAATTTTAAGAAAAGCGAATATTCCGAATCAGCAAAGCCCAATCAATTCAAGAGGGAACTGGAGCAGATAAACTCAAAGCTGGATAAGATTTTAAGAGCACTGGAAGACTAATAAATCTTATTTTATAACCAAAAAGCAATAAAGACAAGACCCTCTCTACCCAGATAAAAATCGTTTATACAATTATTCCAAGTCCTGATAATGGGGAAACAGCTTGACGGCTTGTTGCCCAAACCCATCCATAGCTGTATATCTGCTGCACCAGACAGGCCGGAACTGCTCGCTGGTGAGCAGCAGGTCATTTCTAATTAATAAATTACATTAAATAGCTTGCAAATTAGAAATATTATTTCTATAATGTAAACATGACTTTGATAAAGCGCACTATCTCGGAGAAATTAGCCAAGTATCTCAAGCTGTTCCCCATTGTGGTTATTGTGGGGCCACGGCAAGCGGGCAAAACCACCTTTGCGAAAATGGAATTGCCTGACTGGAGATATTTTGACATGGAGAAGCCTTCCGATTACGGCAGGGTCTCGTCTGATATAGAGTTTTTCATAGACCAGTACGGTGACCATTGCATAATTGATGAGGCGCAGGTTTTGCCCGACCTGTTTCCGGTATTGAGAAATTATGTTGATCGCAAGAGGGGCAAAAAAGGCCGCATCGTTTTACTGGGTTCAGTTAATCCGCTGCTTGTCAAGAACATCTCCGAGAGCCTTGCCGGAAGAGTGGCATTCATTGAAATAAACCCCTTTAGCTATCCTGAAGCGAATGCGCTTCGTAAAATGGGTCTGGAGGAATTCTGGCTGAGCGGAGGTTATCCTGGACCGCTTTTGTGGAATGAAAAAGACCGGTCTATATGGATGGAACAGTATGTGAAAACATTTGTTGAGAGGGATGTCTTTGCTCTTTTAAAGACATCCCTCTCTCCACAGCAACAGATACGGTTATTAACCATGATAGCGCACAGTCATGCAAAGCTGTGGAATGCATCTCAGACGGCGTCAGCGTTTGGGGTAAGTTATCACACCGTCAACCGGTATGTTGAATTAATGGAAACTTATTTTCTTGTTGATAAGCTATTACCGTATTATCAAAATGTGGGCAAGCGGCTGGCAAAAAGTTACAAGCTTTATTTTCGTGACTCAGGGCTTCTTCACTATCTGTTGAACATTGCATCTGTTGAGGCTTTAAGGACATCGCCGTACCGGGGCTTTAGCTTTGAAGGGCTTGTGATAGAACAACTGAAGCGTAAGTATATGCAGGAGCCTGGCAGGGTGCATTTTTATTTTTACCGGACGTCGCAGGGGGATGAAATAGATTTTCTTGTTCATGACAAAAAGGGGTTGCATGCTTATGAAATTAAGACATCAATCACGATAGACTCAGGGGATTTAAAAGGCTTTAAGAGAAGCCTTGCACAGTTAGGACTGAAAAAAGGAACTGTATTTTATTTCGGCGGCGAAGATTTTCAACTCGACCGGCAAATCGAGGTTAAAGCAATAAAAAATCTACTGTAAGCTTTCTTAAGGGATGGCGAGGTTATCTTTGGCAGGAGAGATTTTTTATCGGAAGACATATCAGAGCAGGAAAGAAGTGATCTGCGTCAACTACGATCGCAATCGGCAAAAAATTGGTACCGGTCGGTCCCTATGCTTGCAGGTCCTCCGTAGAAGTGGTCGGGTCTTTTTCAGTTTGATCGGTTTCAACTGCCTTGTTTTGTAGCTTGCTCTGCCTTTTTTCCTCTTTCTTTTTTTTCTTGTCCAATTCTTTCTGACGTTTATTGAACTGGTAATTAGGTCTTCCCATAGCGTTTCCTTTTTGTCGGTTGCCGGATCGATAAGATTACCGATAACAGGGAAAAGAATTTAAGCCTGCATAATTGCGGTTTGATGCAAGCGGTCATTAAAAAAGGCATCCCCTAATTCACAGGAGATGCCTTTTATTGCCTTTAAAAAGGTTAGACGATGGTCACATTGGCAGCAGCCGGACCTTTTGTCCCTTGCTCGATGTCAAAAGTTACGTGTGAACCTTCACTGAGGGATTTAAAACCGGTCGCATTGATTGCGCTATGATGCACAAATACATCCGGCCCGTTTTCCTGTTCAATGAATCCAAAACCTTTTTGGTCATTAAACCACTTAACAGTTCCATTTTTCATAATATCATCCTCCTTTCCAAAAAATTTCAACGTTACAAACTGAAGGATGATAGCGTTCTAAAAAAACGGACAATTCCCGCAGAAAGGAACCCTCCCGCCAATTTACGACGGAATTTAATTGATGATGCATAATATTCGTGTTTATATATAATAGCAAGCTAAATATTTATTATCTTGAATATATCAACAAATCAGCACCGTTCACAGCTTTTACCAGACCGCTTCGCTGTTTAATGTTGAGGGGTACTTTGGGACGTTGTTTCTACTTGGTCTTTTTCTTGTGGTAGAGGTGGCATATACTAACGCAGAGATTGGAGAGATTTTTGGGTTTTACCTATTTTATATTGATAAGCTTATGCAACTGCATGCTCAATCGCCACTGTGGATGTTCGGCGACAAAATCCAGGCAGAGTTTAGTCGCTTCCTTGTGATTGTTTTCCGGCTGGATTGAGTGGCATGTTTCCCACGTTTCGTATTCCTCTGCAAAATCCAATGCCTCTTTCGAGTTGACGACTATTTTAATCTCGTCCGCCCGCTCAAGCATAGACTCAACAGGTCTTCGCTCTTTCTTGGGACTCACTACCAGCCAATCGCATGTAACGGGCTGGAATATCGTCCCGTTTGTCTCTATCTGAATCAGAGAACCATCCGCCTTCAGCCGTCCTACCAATTCGTCCAAAGGTTGAATAAACGGCTCTCCGCCGGTTATGCAAATCCACTTTGAGGGGTACTTCTCCCTTTCGGACAGAATCTCCCCCACCGTCATCTCCTTCCCCGCCTCGAACGCGTATTTCGTATCGCAGAAGTCGCAGCGCAGGTTACAACCCGCGAGGCGGACAAAGACCATCGGTATGCCTGTGTTTCTCCCTTCCCCCTGCACTGAGTAAAAAATTTCGTTAACCTTCAAAAAAAGCCGCCCCCAAATTCTCCGATTCCCAGACAACCACCTTTACCAAACCCGAGACTCTTCCCTTGAGCAGCTTGTAGAAGTATGCGGACAGGTTTTCCGCGGTCGGATTCGGGATAATGTCATTTAAAAGAGTGTGGTCGGGCAAAACCTCATTGAGCGCTTCTTTCACCTCAATGAAATCCGTTACTATGCCATCGGTTAAGGTTTCCGAGCGTATCGTCAATTCAACCCGCCACGTATGACCGTGGAGATTTGCGCATTTCCCCTTATGACCGGGCAGGAAATGGGCCGCTTCGAACTTCTGATTAATGTAGATTTCGAACATTAGTCCGTCACCATCTGATAGACAATTGGGTCCACTAGATCGTTGGCTTTAAACGCCTCGAGTCGTGATATGCAGGTTGCACACCGCCCACACGCCTTGTTCCCACCCTGGTAACAGGAGCGTGTCAGTTCGAAAGGAGCGCTCAATTGTCTGCCAAGCCCAACGATGCCCGCCTTGTCAAGCCACTCAAGCGGGGTTGTCAGCCGTACTTTATGATACGTGCCGACCCAGACAGCGTTCTTCATCGCTCCCAAAAACTCCGGAGTGCAGTCCGGATATGCCCAGTTCATTGCGTCTTCCTGGTGAGCCCCAAAATAAATCATCTCCGCGCCAACTTTCAAAGCGAAGGCCGCGGCAACGGAGATGAGTATACCGTTTCTGAATGGCACATAGGTAGAAACGGGACCGTTATCGTTTGGATACGGCCCATGAGGGACCTTCACGTTATCATCAACCAGACTTGAGCCGGTGCCCCTGAATAAAGATTCGGGCAGGGTTACCTCCTCAAATGCCCCCAAACCCAGGTGTCCTGAGATCGCCCGGGCGGCTTCGGACTCGTTGGCATGCCTCTGTCCGTAAAGAACATTGAGAGCAGCCACCTGTTTTGCCCCAAATGTCTTCACGGCAAGAACAGCACAAACGGTTGAATCAAGTCCCCCGGAAAGTAAAACGACCGCCCGCATTATACTATAGTCCTCCACAGCCAACCGACCTTCCGCAGCATTCAATTTTCTGTTGGTAAAAGAAAAAACAAAACCGTCGGATAGCTGACAATCAGGTTATTTTAGATTTTGTTTGTTTGACAAGAGCTTTTTTGTACTGTAAGTATAGTGGGGAAGTGCCTGTGTGTCAAGGCAATTTGACCAAAAGATGCGGTGTTAGTTTGGAGAGACGTCAAGGGTGGGGAGGTTATCTCTGGCAGGGCAGATTTTCATCATGCCCAATTAATGAAACCTATTTTCTGGTTGTTGCAAAGTACATAGAACAGAACTCTCAGAACTCTGCCCGATAGCGTGAGGGTTCATTTTTATCTTGAAACCTTTGCGGGATGTTTTTTTCTCTTTATCTTTTCTTCAGAGAAGTTTATAATTTTCTAAAAAAATTACCAACCTTTTTAGAAATCAGAGAGGTACTATGAAAGCAACAAAAAGAAAAGTATCCGATATGACGATTGATGAACTCAAATCCGTTATCCATGAGGTCATTACCGAAGATATGGAGGCATGGCGGGAAACGCTGGAAATCATGGCAGATCGGAAGCTGATGAAGCAAATCAGAGAGGCCGACGAAGATTGGAAAACCGGGGATGAAAGCACCTATGTATCTTGGACTGATCTGAAAAATGCATAAGATCGTCCTCCACAAAAACGCGGTTAAATTTTACAAGAACGCCGACGCCATGCTCAAAGAGCGTATATCTTCTGCCCTTAATGCCATTTCAAAAGATCCCCGTTACAATGTTCACATTAAAAAATTGAAGGGTGAACTGAAAAACATGTACCGATTCCGCCTCGGCGACATAAGAATCCTTTATGAAATTGAAGAGGACATTCAAACCGTCCGGGTCAAGTTGATTGATACACGGGGTTCTGTTTATAAGCACATCTCAGAATAAATAGAAATTTTAGAATAACTTTTATGTTTCTCAATAAATAGGACAGAAATGACCACACCTTTAACACTTGAAATATTCTCCGATTACATCTGACCGTGGTGCTACTTCATTACCGGGCGTATTGAACAGCTTAAAAAGGAATATGAAATAGCTACTCGGTGGCGGGCTTTTCCGCTTCATCCGGACACACCGGAGGAGGGGATTTTGCTTGAACAGCTTTTTGCCAACTACCTTACCTTTCGGAGAGCGGGAAAAAACTTACAATAGTCGTCTATCTCAGGAATTGGGTCTTTGGTGTGAATCAAAAAATAAAGGGGATGCGTTCCACATGGCGGCCTTCAGGGCCTACTTTGTGGACGGAAAAAACATCGCAAAAATTCCGGTACTTGTAGATTTAGCCGCATCCATTGGACTCTCTCGCAAAGAAGCTGAATCTATTCTTGACACAAGGGCATTTAAGGCGGCGGTGGATGCGGATTGGTCCCTTTCGCAAGAGGAAGCGATTACAGCCGTTCCAACATTTGTGATGAATCATGATAAGTTGGTTGGTGCGCAGCCCTACGAGATGCTGGAAAGACTTATGAAAGTTCATGGGGTTAAAAAAAGGAAATAAACATAGATCAGAAACTAAAAAGCACCCATTTTTTTGACATAACCATCTGCCGCACCAGGCAGGCCAGAACTGCTCGCTGGTGAGCAGCGGGTTTCTAATTAATAAATTACTTGGCAGGCAGTCGGTTTTTCTATAGAATCGTATCATGCCGCGACAAGCACGATTGGATATTCCCGGTGCTCTGCATCACATCATGGTGCGGGGGATCAACAAAGCCGATATGTCTGATGACGATAAGGACAAGACACGGTTTCTTGAGCAATACGCGAGCTGTAATTGCCTTGCGGGGCAGAGATGAGCTTGGCCTTTCGGCGACTGAGATAGTGCGGCAGGTGGGACTGAATATGCCGGGAGTTACGAAGGCAATCGAGAGGGCTGAACAATATTATGGCTATAAATATCACAAATAGAAACAATGTCCCCAAAGGTTCTAGGAGAGGCGATCATCAAGGTTGAATATCTTCTGAGGAGTGATAGTTCGTTCGAGAAGGAGCTAGCACGTATGGGGGAGAATCTGATCAAGGGGAGGAAGGGAAAATACCGTATTTCCGTTGCCTGACCCCATTTTTTGTCTGTTACGATAGGAGGGGCGATCATCAAGGTTGAATATCTTCTGCGGAGGGATAGTTCGTTCGAGAAGGAGCTAACACGCATGGGGGAGAATCTGATCAAGGGGAGGAAGAGAAAATACCGTATTTCCGTTGCCTGACCCCATTCTTGTGTTTAAATGAAATGCCAGAACTGTCCCCTATACGTGTTAGATGTCGCCAGATTCAAAGAGCTAAAAGATGACTGACAGAGAATATGTTTGTGAAAAATGTTTCAATGATCCAAAACTGATTCAGTGGATACGAGAGGACGGTGTAATATCCAACTGCGAATGGTGCGGTAGTAGAAAAGTCAAAGTATTATCACTTTACGAAATAGGAGAAGCCTTCCGTGATGTTGCTTCGATTTATGTTGCGGTAACTGAACCTTATGGATATGGAGATAGCATTGAGTATTTGCTTCAAGAAGATTGGCATATATTTAGTGAACGAATTACCGAAGCCATAGACGATCGGTTTTGTGATCTGACGCTTGCCATATTGAATGCAGGAACAGATCCCAAAGAGGACATTGATTTGCCTGACTACTCTGGATATTTCCGTAGTCCGTCAAATTGGCTTGAAAATGATTGGGAGCAAAAGATAGAAGCACTTTTTGTTGCCGCGACGGATTCATCAGCACTGTCTGAAATCACGAATAGTGATGAATTTGCACCGCCGCCGGACGTGCTAGCGGTTGCATTTGAAGATTTAGCCGAAGAATATCCATATGACAAGATTTTCTATAGAGCTAGAATTCATAAGGATCGATTAAGAACGGAACGTTTTAACAAAAACGAGTTAGGCGCACCGTCACCAAACGAGACACTTGCAGGTCGAGGCAATCGTAAAGGTGAACCTGTTCTTTACCTAGCAAGTGATGCTAAAACAGCCATTGCTGAAGTTAGAGCATGGCGTCATGCTGCCGTAGCTGTTGCGGAAGTTAAACTGGCAGAAAC
>WOUX01000077.1 GCA_009773075.1 bacterium
TGGCCAACAGTATAGATGTAATGGATGCAAATACATTGCTTGTTACAGCAGAGCGTCAGTTTGTAGATGCGGCATATAACCATAAACTGTCCATTCTGAGGATTGAAAGGGTAACAGGTAGACTGCTAAAAAGGGTCACAGACAAACAGGCTGCAGTTAACAGTCAGGATGCGGTAAAAAAGTAAAAGGGGGCAAATCTATGCTTATGCAATACTGTATTGGTAATGATTACGGGAAAGGTAACAGATCAGGTCAGGTTGTCCTTTTGTTGTTTCTTGTATCCCTTATCTTAATTTGCCCTGCCTGTAAGAAGAAAAAGGTAGAAGTGACTGGGGGTAAGGCTATTAATGTCCGTGTTCAGGCTGTTGAGAAAAGGTCTTTCAGACCATTCGTGGAAAGCATCGGTACACTGATGCCTGGTGAGGAGGTTGTGGTAAGCAGTGAGATTGAAGGGGTTTTAAGAAGTGTAAGAGTGGAGGAAGGAACAGTGGTTTCAAAGGGGATGCTTCTTGCGGCAATTGACGATACAAACCATAGCCTGGAGGTGAAGAGGACAGAGATTGCCTTAAAGCAGGCAGAAGCGACCCTTGAAAATACGAGATTGGAGTATCAGCGAAAGGATGCCCTTTATAAGGAAGAACTGGTAACGAAACAACAGTTCGATGATGTCTCTACCCGTCTGTCTCTGGCTATGGCTGAGGTGGAACGGGCAAAGACAACCTGTGCCCTTTCTAGAGAGAGGCTTTCCAAAACAAGTATCCACTCTCCCATAAATGGTATCATAAAGGAAAAGAGGGTTTCAGCAGGGGATTATGTGAGGAACGGCACAAACCTCTTTGCGGTCATCCAGAACAATCCTCTCAAACTCAATTTTACCGTAACAGAAAAGGATGTTGGTAAACTCCGTATAGGGCAGGATGTGCTCTTTAGGGTTAATGCCTTTCCTGGCAAGGAATTTAAGGGAAGGGTGAGCATCCTCTATCCCAGCCTTGAGGAAAGGACCAGGACCCTTCAGGTTGAAGCAAGGGTTCCCAATCATGATGGGCTCCTGAAACCAGGACTCTTTGCCAATGTTACCCTCTATACCAGTGTACCGAGGGATACAACCGTTGTAACTATCACATCTATACTCTATGACGACTCGAGAACCAGGGTCTTTGTTGTTGAGGGCGACCGTGCCAGAGAAAGAGAGGTAAAGATTGGCAGTAAATACGGAGAGCTTATGGAGATTAGAGAAGGTCTGAAAGGGAACGAGATGGTTGTAGTCGTAGGCCAAAACAACCTGTCGGAGGGGGTGAAGGTCAATGTGGCTCGCTGATACATCTATTAGACGGCCTGTCTTTGCAACCATGTTTATCCTTGCCCTGGTGGTTCTTGGCCTGGTCAGTTACCCGGAGATCGGTGTTGACCTCTTTCCCAAGGTTGATTTTCCAATTGTAAATATCACAACAAGGTTGAAGGGTGCATCCCCGGAGATAATGGACATTGACGTCACGGACAAGATTGAAGAAGTTGTAAATACAATCAACGGTGTGAAGAGCATTACATCTACGAGTATCGAAGGGGCATCCCTGGTAACGGTGGAGTTTGTCCTCGAAAGGGACATCGATCTTGCCGTACAGGATGTCAGGGAGAAGGTCTCTGTTGTCAGACAAAAACTCCCCAGGGACATTAATGAACCGATTATAGAGAAGGTTGACCCGGATGCAACGCCTGTTTTGTGGTTCAATCTTGCAGGCCAAAGGTCCGTTCGTGATCTTTCTATGTATGCCGATGAGGTCTTGAAAGAGCAGCTTCAGAGGATTAATGGTGTTGGTGCTATCCGGCTGGGTGGCTTGAGGCTACGGGAAGTGAGGGTCTGGCTTGACGCAAATAAACTTCAAGCCTATCATATTGCAGCCAATGACGTTTTAGGGGCGCTCCAGCGTGAGAATGTGGAACTTCCCGGCGGGAGGATTGAAGCTGCGTCCAAAGAATACACGGTAAAAATCAAGGGGGAGTTCCCCAATGTGCCTGATTTCAATGATCTGATTGTCAGCTATTATAAGGGAGCGCCTGTCAGGCTCCGTGATATTGGAAGGGTTGAAGATGGGATGCAGGAGAAACGTTCCCTTGTTCGATTCAACGGGGTGCCCGCGGTTGGTATAGGGGTTCAGAAACAATCCGGGACAAACACCGTTGAGGTGATCAACCGGGTCAAGAAGGAACTTTCAGGTATTATAAAGACCCTGCCGCCTGGCATGACCCTGAACATCGCCTTTGACCAGTCCACGTTTATCAAACGCTCCATAGACGAGGTTCAGAAACACCTGATTTTGGGCAGTCTCTTTGCCGTTATCGCCGTCTTTGTCTTCTTAAGAAATTTCAGGACGACCCTTATCACTGCTGTAGCCCTGCCTGTATCGATTGTCTCCACATTTGCCATGATCAAATTTTTTGGTTTTACCTTTAATAACATGACCATGCTTGCCCTCTCCCTTTCTGTGGGACTTCTTATCGATGATGCCATCATAGTGGTCGAAAACATATACCGTCATATCGAGGAAGGAAGAGAGCCAAGGGAGGCTGCCTCTTTTGGCACCTCTGAGATAGGACTCGCGGTTATGGCTACCACCTTTGCCATCGTTGCAATCTTCCTTCCCGTGGCCTTCATGAAGGGGATGGTGGGAAGATTCTTTATGCAGTTTGCGCTTACCGTGGTCTGGAACCCCTTACAGATTTGCTTACATTTACAAGATGGGGCAATGGTTTGAGACAGGCTACAAAAAGATGGAAGGGGCATACAAACGACTCCTGGGAGTTTCTCTTCGCTACAGGAAAACCGTTCTGATTCTTGCCCTGGTTCTATTCCTCTGTAGCCTTTATATCACAAAATTTATGGGGAAGGAATTCATACCACCCGAAGACCAGAGCCAGTTTATTGTGAGACTTGAAGCCCCAATAGACTATTCTATTGATAAGGCAGACGATCTCTTCAAAAAGGCCGAACAGATATTAAGAGAGACCCCCGAGGTGAAGACGGTCTTCTATGCACTGGGGTTTGGTTTAACCCCTCAGATAAACAGGGCGGTCCTGTTCGTACGTCTGAAGCCAAGGGTGGAGAGGGAGAAAAGCCAGGAAGAGATTAAGGCAGAGGTAAGAAAGAAAACCGGTCAGATAGCGGGGCTCAAGGCAACGGCAGAGGATATCGCCATGATTGGCGGGGGTCAGAGGATAGTACCGATTCAGTACAGTATCAGGGGGCGGGACCTCTCTTCCCTTCAGACCTACACGAGGCAGATCGTTGCTGAGTTTTCAAGATTGCCCGGCATAGTGGATGTGGACACCTCTCTTGAGACGGGAAAACCGGAGCTTAAGGTCTATATTGACCGGGACAAGGCTGCGGATCTGGGGGTGGATGTCGCCACTATTGCCCAGGCCATTAATATCCTCATCAGCGGTGAACTGGATATAACAAAGTTCAAAGACGAGGCCAGGGGGAAAAGATACGAAGTTAGAGTTCGGCTCAACCCTGAAGACAGGAAGGATCCGGATGATCTGGCAAGGCTTTATGTTAGGTCACGGGACGGAAGGCTTGTTGAACTCTCCAGTGTTGTGCGGATACAGGAGGGAGGAGGTCCCAACATTATCAATCGGGTAGATAGACAGAGGGCTGTAACTGTCTTTGCCAGTCTTGAGGGTAAACCACTGGGACAGGCAATGGGAGAGCTTGATGCCATATCGGCAAAGGTACTTCCACCTGATTATCTACCGAAGTACAAAGGCATGGCTGAAACCATGGGAGAGTCTTTCAAGTACCTCTTGTTTGCCCTTATCCTTGGGGTGGTCATGGCATATATGATCCTGGCTTCCCAGTTCGAGAGTTTTGTGCATCCTTTTACGGTCTTGCTTGCTATGCCCCTCTCATTCATCGGGGCATTCGGGGCACTCCTTATTACGGGGAATACTCTCAATATCTTCAGTTTGATAGGGCTCATTCTCCTAATGGGGCTTGTGAAGAAGAACTCGATACTGCTTGTAGATTATACCAATACCCTGAGGGAAAGGGGCATGTCGAGACAGGAGGCAATCCTCCATGCTTGCCCTGTCAGGCTTAGGCCCATTCTTATGACAACCCTGGCCATGGTCTTTGGCATGATGCCGGTGGCATTCGGTATAGGCGAGGGTTCGGAAACCCGTGCCCCCATGGGGATCTCCGTCATTGGCGGTCTTCTTACCTCCCTTTTTCTGACACTCCTTGTCGTTCCGGCAGCATATGACCTCCTTGATGATTGGCTGTCAAGATTTGCGAAAAAGAGAGAGGGCAGGGGCGAATAATCGCAGTATCTGGATGAAAGGGACAAAGGCTTGCAAACTCTAAAGACGGTGCTCGTTGTCTTTTCCGCTCTGTCACTGATATGTGTCTCATCTTTTGGATGTGGAAAGGAGTGGGAAGATGAGATTAGCGGCACAGCAAATAGAGGTTTTGAAGGAAAGGTCATTGATGTCGAGGCTGCCAGTGTAAAGACAATGGATATTAGCTATGCTATAGATGCCATTGGCTCGTTTTTTTCAAATGAGAATGTGACCATCACTTCGGTTCTCCAGATCGACGATGAAAAGGCACTACTGGCCGTGGAAAAGGCGAGATCGATCGTTGAAGAAACAAGGGCAGCTTTTGACAAACTAATGGCAGGGGCAAGAGCAGAAAGAGTCGAACATATGAAGACGAATCTGGACAAGACAAGGATCAGCCTTGAGAAGATAGGGGGCGATTATAAGAAACAGAAGGAATCTTACGAGAGCGGGTTAATAGACAAGGACACATTTGGCAAGATAGAGTCCAGATATGAAATGGCAAAGAAGAAGGCATTGACTGCGGAAGGTGGATATAGAATAGCCATAAGTGGGCCTGCTAAAGAGGATGTTGGGGTAGCAAAAGCAAAGGTTGAGAAAGCCATAGTGGCTTTGAGGGTAGCGGAGAAGAATCTTAAGGATACGAGGGTATATTCTCCTATCACTGGGATAGTTAACAGTAGGATGGTGTCTCTTGGAGAGTACGTCAAAAAAACTACTAAGCTTTATAAAATAGTACAAAACGACCCGTTAAAGCTCTTCTTCTCTGTCCCTGAGACATTTGCCGGTGAGGTTAAGATAGGACAGACTCTGGTAGCTACGGTTAAGGTTTTCCCGGGAGAAAAGTTTGTAGGGAAGGTATATTACATAAGCCCTGAATCCGACCCTTCTACACGAACCTTCAAGGTAAAGGCAAAGATAGGGAATAGAGATAATAGACTAAAACAGGGATTCTCTGCAGATATACAGTTGACCACCTCGACCAAAAAGGACGCTATGGTGCTCCCAGAAGAGGCTGTTGTGTCAGTGGCCAATAAGCCATCCATATTTATAATCAGGGACAACAGGGCAATACTGGACCACATAAGAGTTGGCAGACATCTTAACGGAAAAGTAGAGGTGTTGTCCCATAGGTTAAAAAGGGATGACATGGTAGCTACAAAGGGACAGAAAAACCTGGTGGACAATGCCAACGTGAGAATAATAGGAAGGAAAGGGGCATAAGATGAAGATGGTTCTTGTAGCGTACTCTGAGGCTGCTGACTATGATCTGATAGTGGCCATAAAGGCGGCAGGAGTAAGGGGCTACACAAAATTCACTGAAGTTTTAGGCGAAGGCACCGAGACCGACCCTCATATGGGAACCCAATGCTGGCCAGGAAGGAACAACTTTCTGGCCATAGCAGTTGAAGATAAAGAGGTCGAACATCTGATTTCGGCAGTTAAAGAAATGAAGAAAAAGCACCCCAAGGCTGGGGTAAAGGCATTTATTATGCCTATGGAGGGAATAGTCTAGCACCGTTTATGGGAGGGGTGCACCTTTATCAGTTTGAAAGGGAAAAACTATTTCAAATAAACTTTGTGCCTTTGGTGCTCTGTGCCTTTGAACCTGAGTAGTTACCAAGAATCTATCCATGCCAAAAGTAAGCGTTATAATTCCCACCTATAATCGAGCAAACCTCCTTAAGGAAGCAATTGAATCGGTTCTATCCCAGGACTATAAGGATTTTGAACTTATAGTCGTTGATGATGGTTCTACAGATGAAACTGGAGACATTGTGCAAAGATACTCTGAGAAAGCAATTTATCTTTATCAGAATAAGAGAGGTGTGAGTTGTGCAAGAAATATGGGCATAAAAACCTCTTCTGGAGAGTATATTGCCTTTCTGGACTCCGATGATAAGTGGGTACCAACGAAGCTCTCTTCTCAGATGGATTTCTTTACGCATGATCCCAATGCCTTGATATGTTATACTGAAGAGATATGGTTTAGAAATGGCATAAGAGTAAATCCCATGAGGAAACACAGGAAGCACAGTGGGATGATATTCGAGAAGGTGTTGCCCCTTTGTATTATAAGCCCTTCTTCTGTTATGATGAAAAGGGATTTGTTCTTTGACAGGGTCGGTTTCTTTGATGAGAGTTTACCAGCATGTGAGGATTACGATATTTGGCTCAGAATAGCCGCCAGGTACCCTATCTATTTGATAGAAATCCCTCTGATAATAAAGAGAGGAGGACATCACGATCAATTATCCCGGAAGTTTATGGGTCTTGACAGGTTTAGGATAAAAGCCTTGGTTAATATATTGGAAAGCGGCGTTCTCTCCCCGGAACAGTACAAAGCGTCATTAAAAGAGCTAAGGAGAAAATGTACCATATTTGGCAATGGGTGTTTAAAAAGGGGAAAGATAGAAGAGGGAGAAAGGTATTTAAAGATACCGGAGAAATATCAAGTTAGTTGCAAAGCCCCAAACTTGAGAAGTCAGGAGTCAAAATGGGAAACGTAGAATATAAACAATTAGATCTAAAATCCATTGATCTGACTGACACTACCTTTGTCATTACCTATGGTTTTACCCTAACTCAATTAAAGAAATCCATTGAGAAGATAGGCATACTCAATCCTCCATTGGTGAAAAAAAAATCCGAGGAGCAGTACCGCATAGTGTGTGGTTATAAAAGACTTCTGGTCTGCCAGGACATAGGGATAGAAGAATTGAGATGCGCTGTTATGGGCCAGAATATTGAAGACAAGGATACATTTTTGACAAGCCTTTATGATAATCTCTCCCATAGGGCTTTAAACCCTGTTGAGAAATCCATAACCATCAGTAAACTACAAAAATACTATTCAGGTGAGATTATAGTAAAAAATTTCTTACCTCTTTTAGGATTGAACTCCCATTATTCCGTATTGGATAGAATCAAACCTCTATCAGGTCTGGATGTAAAGATTAAAGACGCAGTTGTAGATGGAAGGATAGATGAGGGGGTAGCCGCAAAGTTTTTGAATTTTTCAGAAAAAGACAGGGAACTAATTTTCCAACTTCTATCTGCCTTAAGGTTTAGCAAAAATAAACAGAACGAAGTTATTGATAATTTCTATGACATTACTAAGAAAGACGGATGCTCAATATCCAGCATTCTCGATGCCAAGGAACTAAGGGACATTTTAGCCGACAGCAGCCTCAACATACCCCAAAAGGGCAGTAGGGTGCGTTACTTCCTCAGGAAGCTGAGATATCCAAAGATAGTTAAAGCTGAGAAAGATTTCCTGGAGATGAAAAAAAACCTGAACCTGGGAGACTCTATAAAACTGACTCCCCCACCGTCTTTTGAGGGGGACAAATACTGTATTGAGTTTCAATTTGAAACCCTGGATGACCTGGAAGAGAATCTGAAAAGGATAGACTCCATTAAACAGAATAAAGAATTCAAAAGAATAATTGAAGGCTAAAAAGATGGTCAGATATATTCCAAGGAAGATTATTGTTGACACCAAAGTCAGAGATTCACTGCTTACCGATAATGTTCTTAATAATCTTCCGGGTGTTCCAGTAGAGTATGTAGCTGATGCAAGCACAGCAATAGATGCGATAAGAGGGGGAAAAGACCCCTTATGTGTGGGGAAAAAGGTGCTCTTACTAACGGAAAACAGAGGAAGGTTTCTGAAACCCTGTCCTGGCACAAAGGAATATATATGCTGTGGCTACCAAATACTGAACTTTGCAACCAACTGTAACCTGGAATGCTCTTATTGTATCCTTCAGTCCTACCTGAATAATCCGGCAATGGTAGTATATGCCAATGCAGAGGATATGTTTGCCGAACTTGAGGATAAACTAAGCCAGGATTCCGAATCCATATATCGTATTGGGACAGGGGAATTCACCGATAGCTTAGCCCTGGATCATCTGACAGGTTTTGCAAAACTAATAGTGCCATATTTCGCCCACAAAGGGAATGTAATTCTGGAGTTAAAGACAAAGACAGACAATATAGGCAATCTAATTGACTTACAACACAATGGCAATACAGTGATATCATGGTCTTTGAATACAGAAGAGGTAGCCCAAAGAGAGGAATTTTTTGCACCGTCAATAGATGATAGAATAGATGCAGCCTTTAAATGCCAGAAGGTCGGCTACAGGTTGGGGTTCCATTTTGATCCACTGATATACTACACTGGATGGGAGGAAGGCTACCAGAAAACACTGGAGAGGCTTTTTGCCAAGATAGACACCAGGAACGTCTCATGGATAAGTATGGGGGGGTTCAGGTTTTTGCCTGAATTAAAGCCCGTAATTCAAAAAAGATTCCCCCAAAGTAAGATAATATACGACGAGTTTGTTCCGGGTATGGACGGGAAAATGAGGTACTTTAAACCTATTCGAATAGAGATGTATTCCAAGATGTTAGAATGGATAAGGGATTATGATCCGAAACTATGTGTATACCTCTGCATGGAGAGCCGCGAAGTATGGAGAAAAGTATTTAAGGAAGATCGGGTTGAAAACAGCGAAAATCTAGCTAAAATACTGGACAATACCGGAGATAACAAATGAATATTAAAGAGAATGTCATCAAGCCTAATTCAGAAGTAGGAAGTGGAAGAGTCAAACAATACGTGCTTTCCAAAGGCAGAAAAGTTACGCAAATTACCACATTCTGTCCTGACATTATAGGCCCTGGCCCGACCCACATTTACGTTATTGAAGATGAAGCCTTGATTATGGTGGACACAGGCATTCCAACCCATCTGGCTAAAAAGATATTCTACTACTGGAGGAATCAACCAATACCACAAAAGGTGAAAGATCTGCCGGATGATTACAGTGAGACTGAACTAATCACTGGACTGAAAGCAGCAGGCTACTCCCTCAAAGACATAGAATTTATCATAATAACCCATGGCCACCCGGATCACTATCTTTTGGGTAACACCATAGTAGAAAGAAACGGGGCTGGAGTTTTATCCCATGTCATGGATACTGACCGGATCTGTAACCCATGGGCAATCTCAAAGAGCGTTTTTGAAGGACGTCCCAGGTACGAAGCCTTCGGTATGCCTCTTCCCAAATCTTCAGCCTATGAATACCACAAAGAGGCTGTACAGGAATCTTTCAACCTGTCTCTGAAGGTGGACCATCCTATCGCAATGGATGGTTTTCTATCATTAGATGGACTTCAGAGTGATTTTATTAGAGTCAAACACTCTCCAGGCCATTCACCCGGGTCAATCTGCCTCAGGATCGGTTCAGAAGAGGATGAGGAAAGAATACTGATCTGTGGAGATGTTCTTCTATATCCTATAACCCCTCATCCCAACGATCTGGTTACATATCTTCGTACTTTAGATAATCTTAAACAACTGGAAAAGATCGTCCTCTCTCTTCCTGCACACGGGAGGAATATTCGGGACTTTTACAGAAGAATTGATTTTCTAAAGAAACACCACCGTTCCAGACTTGAGTTTACATACAATGCTTGCCGAAAACCAAAAACCCCCTGGGAAATCGCCTCGACGCCTCGATATTTTGATGTCTTTGTAGATCCTGCCAAATTTAATCCTATGGCAGGCAATGAGGCATTTGTTCATATAAGGCTTCTGGAGATGGCTAAAGGGCTCTATCGATCAAATATAGCTGAGGGAGTCCATTATTTTAAGAACACAGGGGAAAAGTTCGATCACGTATACAGAAGGATCCTGGAGATCATCGACGATGGAAGTTCCACCGTCTTATGAGATGTACAAGAGGGGCATCCAGACAATCTTTCCTTTGCTCATAGACCGATTGAACAAATAGAGACCCAAAAACTGAAAGGGGGAAAAAGCCTTGATTAGAAAAAGAGGATCCTGGGCATGGTTAGGGAGACTGCTAAAGGTTATATTTTGGGTTTGTGTTGCCTTCTTCATCTCTGTTATGTTTACACC
>WOUX01000078.1:0-9015 GCA_009773075.1 bacterium
CGGATGTTGTGAAAGTCATGAGGGAAAAATACGGTATTACCATCGCCGGGGGACAGGGCCATGCAAAGGGAAAGATATTCAGGATTGCGCACCTGGGATATGTGGATCAATTTGATGTAATCACAGCGGTATCTGCCTTGGAGATGACCCTTCATGAGTTGGGTTATCATGTGGAACTGGGAAAAGGGATTAGAGCTGCTTTAGAAGTACTCAAAGATTAGGTTTATGGGGGATTGGGTGAAAAAGATACTGGTCAGTGATAACCTCTCAGAGATAGGGATCCAGATACTAAAGAATACTCCAGGTATTCACGCAGATATCGATACAAACCTATCAAAAGAAGAACTGAGAAAGAAAATCAAGGATTATCATGGTCTGGCCATCAGGAGCGCTACAAAGGTTACAGCAGATATTATAGATGCTGCAAAAAATCTACTGGTCATAGGAAGGGCAGGGATCGGACTGGACAATGTTGATATAGAGGCAGCTACCAAAAGAGGAATTGTCGTTATGAATGCCCCTGAGGGCAACATGATTACGACTGCCGAGCATGCCATATCCATGATGTTGGCCCTCTCAAGAAACATCCCCCAGGCTACCGCTTCCATGAAGGCAAAAAAATGGGAGAAAAAGAAGTTCAAGGGGAGAGAACTGTTCGACAAAACCCTTGGTATCATCGGACTGGGAAGGATTGGAAGTATTGTAGGGGATCGAGCCAAAGGCCTGAAAATGAACATTATAGCATATGATCCCTTCATCTCGGAAGAGAAGGCTCGTGAAATGGAAGTGGAACTGGTTTCCCTTGATGAGCTTTTTGAAAGATCACATTACATTACCATCCATGTCCCCCTTTCTGAAGAAACTAGAAATATCATTAACAAAAAGGCCTTCAAAAAAATGAAGGATGGGGTTATGATTATAAACTGTGCCAGAGGGGGAATGGTTAACGAAAAGGACCTCTATGAAGCAATAAAGAGCGGAAAGGTTGCTGGAGCTGCCCTTGATGTTTTCGAGCAAGAACCTCCCCAGGATAGCCCTTTATTTGATCTGGATGAGGTGATCTGCACACCTCATTTGGGGGCATCCACCGATGAAGCTCAGGAGAATGTGGCCGTAGCTATCGCAGAACAGATAGCGAATTATCTACTATACGGAACAATCAAGAATGCTGTTAATGTTCCATCAGTAAGCGGAGATACCCTCTCCAGGATTAAACCCTATATGGATCTTGCAGAAAAACTAGGCAGTTTTCAAGCACAACTGGAACCAGGGGCACTGGAGGAGATAGCAATAGAATACAGTGGGGATATTGCTGAGCTGGACGTGACACCTATTACTACTTCAATATTGACCGGCATCTTCAAACCAATCCTGAGAGACAGTATAAATTTTGTAAATGCCCCTATTATTGCCAAAGAAAGGGGTGTAAAGGTAGTTGAATCAAAGAGTACAAAGAGTGAGGATTTCACAAGTCTGCTTACAATTAAGACCAGAACGACAAAAGGAGAGAACATAGTTGCCGGTACCCTCTTTGGTAAGAAGGAGCCTAGAATTATACGGATTAATAAGTTTCGATTGGAGGCGATACCGCAAGGAAATTTGCTACTATTTCATACCGTTGACCGTCCTGGGGTTATAGGAAATATAGGGAGTATTCTGGGAAACACAGATATCAATATCGCCAATATGCAATTCAGCAGGGAAGAGATAGGGGGAAAGGCTATAGTCCTCTTGAGTATTGACACCCCTGTCTCTAAGAAAATACTGGATGAACTAACTAAATTGCCAAACGTTGTATCTATTAAACAGTTAAAATTATAAGAAAATCCTAGTTTAAAGGTATTAGGGCAGTTAATTCGGGGTTTTTGCAATGGCCGGTGTAGTAGTTGTTGGTACACAATGGGGAGATGAAGGAAAGGGTAAGATAGTAGATTTCCTGGCAGAACAGGCTGATACAATAGTCAGGTTTCAAGGAGGGAATAATGCCGGCCATACGGTAGTAGTAAAAGACAAGAAAGTAATACTCCATCTAATACCGTCAGGCATCCTACATCCAAACAAGAAGTGTATTATAGGTAATGGCGTAGTTATAGATCCCAGAGATTTACTCAATGAAATTGAATCATTGAAATCAAAGGGCTGTCTTAAGAATAACAGTCGTCTCTTAATTAGCGAGGGAGCCCATCTGGTAATGCCTTATCATAAAAAGATTGATATAGCCAGAGAGAATCTCAAAGACGGGAAAAAGATTGGTACCACCGGGAGGGGTATAGGGCCAACCTACGAAGATAAGGTAGGAAGAGTAGGTATCAAAGTGATAGATCTCCTGGATAAGGAGGTATTTAAAGAGAAACTGGGGTACAACCTTAAGGAAAAGAACTTTTATCTGGTCCACTACCTTAAGGAAAAAGGGGTTGAATTCGAAGAAATATACAATGAATATATTGAATTGGGCATAAAGATCAAGGAATATGTAGCAAATACCTCGCTGATTATAAATGAAGATATTAAAAATGGCAAAAATATCCTATTCGAAGGTGCACAGGGCAGCCTTTTGGATATAGATCATGGTACATATCCTTTTGTAACCTCAAGTAACACGGTGGCTGCTGAGGCCTGCATAGGGTCTGGGATTGGCCCTACAAAAATAGATAAAGTAATCGGGATTTCCAAAGCTTACACTACCAGAGTCGGGGAAGGACCCTTCCCTGCTGAATTGAACAATGAACTGGGAAATTCTCTAAGGGAAAGAGGAGAGGAATACGGTGCTACTACAGGTAGACCCAGAAGATGTGGATGGTTTGATGCAACTATGGTAAAACATGCCATCAGGATCAACGGGATTAGCGGCTTGGTTATCACAAAGCTTGATGTTTTAAGCGGTTTGGATAAAATAAAGATTTGTACAGGATACGATTGTAAAGGAGAAACATACTCAGAGTTTCCTTTAAGCTTAAAGACATTAGAGGCATGCCGGCCAATCTATGAAGAGATGGATGGATGGTCGGAAGAGCTTAACGAGATCAGAGAATATGGAAAGTTACCCGATAATGCCCGCAGATATATTAACAGAATAGAGGAATTATTAGATACTGAAATCACTATAATCTCCTTGGGCACAAGAAGGGATCAAACAATTATATTAAAGAATCCATTTACAACTGACAACAGAACTGACACTATGTGAGTTTTTAAGGGCCGTTAACTCAGGAGGTAGAGTATCTGCCTTTTAAGCAGAGAGTCGCTGGTTCGAGTCCAGCACGGCCCACCAGCGTCCCCATCGTCTAGCCTGGCCCAGGACACCGGCCTTTCACGCCGGTAACAGGGGTTCAAATCCCCTTGGGGACGCCAATTTCTTATAAAAATGAAATACGAGAGCCGTCTCTGTACCTCCCGGAGAGGTAAGTCGCGCGCTGATCTCCTCGGTTGCGTTAAAAACGAGAGGCAAAAAAATGATTAGAAAGTATATTCAAGCCGGTATGGAGCACGCCAAGTATGAAATTCTCCCGGATAACAAGACATACTATGGGGAAATTCGGGAGTGTCCTGGTGTTTACTCAAATGCTCCGACTCTGGAACACTGCAGGAATGAATTGGAGGAAGTTCTGGAAGAGTGGATTCTGTTTCGTATCTATAAGAACCTACCAATACCTCAAATTGACAATATCGAAATCAAGGTTAAAAGGCAGGCAGTTGCCTGATGCCGGCTTTTGGTCCCGTAAGCTGGGGTTCGATGGTCCCTATTCCGGAGGAAAACACCCTTTCATGGTAAAGGGTGACCTGACTCTGACGATTCCAAATCCGCATCAGAAAGCCATTGGGCGGGAGTTGTTGTCAAGAATTCTACGACAAGCTGAAGTCTCCAAGGAAGAATGGGAAAAGTTTTAGCCCAACAAGTCAAAGTATAGAATTAGGGACGGTTGGGGGCGTAGGAGGAACAGTTCTCAAATTATCACGTATTTACAACTAGTTAGAAGTAATTATTGATAATATTACCAAAGGGGCATATAGATGGCATAAAGAACGAAAGGAAATAAAGGCGCCCTTAGTCCGCGTGAAGTTCTCCAAGATTATCATAGTAATCCAAAGATTCTGGATTGATCAAGGCATCCCTATTCAGGACAGGTCTACCATCTATTATATTCGTGACCGCACTTTCAACCTTCTTCATATTGAGGGTGTAGGGTATATCCGGCACTTTTATGATTTTAGCCGGGACATGCCTGGGTGAGGCGTTTTCACGCAAAGTCTTTTTAATCTTGTTTTTCAAATCTTCTGTTAACTGATACCCTTCAGCAAGTTTAACAAAGAGAATGATACGCTGATCCCCCTGCCAGTTCTGACCTATTGCGAGGCTATCAGCAACTTCTTCCAATTTTTCTACCTGATTATATATCTCAGATGTCCCTATTCGAACCCCGGAAGGCTTCAATACGGAGTCAGACCTGCCAAAGAAGGTAATCCCGCCTGTATCACTATTAACCACAATGTAATCACCATGTCGCCATACATTCAAATCGGGATAGAAATCAAAGTAGGCATCTCTGTACCTTTTGCCATCCGGATCGTTCCAGAAATAAAGTGGCATCGAGGGGGAGGCGGCTTCACAAACAAGTTCTCCCTGGCGGTCAACTACTGGATTGCCTGTTTCATCATATGCCTTTACTTTCATTCCTAATCCTGGACCCTGTAATTCACCGGCATATACCGGCTGTATCGGGCTTCCAATAGCGAAACAACCATTGATATCCGTGCCTCCTGCAATAGAATTAAAATGCAAATCTTCCTTAATTTCCTGGTAAACATATTCAAATCCTTTGGCTGAAAGAGGTGATCCGGTCTGGGATATTTGTCTCAGTGAAGACAGGTCATAGTCCTTTCCAGGTTTAACTCCCTGGCTTTTGAGATGATTAATATAACTTGCACTGCAACCAAAAATAGTCGTTTTTTCGTCCTGAACTAACTTCCACATGGCGCCTGTATCAGGGTAAAGAGCATTGCCATCATATAGGACAATAGTAGCTCCTACCGCCAGTGAGCTCAGCAGCCAATTCCACATCATCCAACTACAGGTTGTTATATAAAAGATAGTGTCTTCCCGTTTTAAATCAGTATGGAGCATTAGCTCTTTTAAGTGATTGATAAGAACCCCAGTTCCTTGAACCATGCACTTTGGCTTACCGGTCGTTCCAGAAGAAAACATAATAAATACGGGATGATCAAAGGGCAATTGTTCGAACTGAATTTCAAGTCCTCTTTTTCCGGACAGGAAATCATCATAATGTACAGAGTTAGGAATATAGCCAATGTCAGGTTTCTCTTCGGTATAACTGGTTACTATAACCTTTTCAATTGAAGGTATTCCTTTTGCAATCTCAGCCGCATTGGAAAGAGAACTAAAAGCCTTCCCTTTATAAAAGTATCCATCAGCAGTGAATAAAACCTTTGGCTCTATTTGACCAATGGTTCTATCTGACCAAAGCGATCTAAAGCCGCTCCTGGACCGATATCAGTGGCACAGGAAGCCCATTCAGCACCAATACTGGTAGCAGCAAGCATGGCAACAGCAGTCTCTATCATATTGGGCATGTATGCAACTATTCGATCCCCAGGGGCAACTCCCATTTTTCGAAGTGATTTTGCCAGACGCGCCACAGAATCATAAAGCTCAGAGTAACTCATTTTTGCCGATTTTTGATTCTCCCCTTTAAATACAAAAGCTGTGTGTTCATCCCTATATCTGAGGAGATTTTCAGCAAAATTAAGCCTTGCCCCAGTAAACCACTTTGTCCCGGGCATTTTACCAGGGTCATCAACAACAACATCATAATCCCTGGAAGCCTTGATCTCACAGAAATCCCAAACATATGCCCAAAAATCAGATATATTATTTATTGACCAGTCATAAAGTTCGTCATAAGAGCGAAAGCTTTTCCCATAACGCTTATTAACAGTATCTATAAACCTTGTTATATTGGCGTTCCTCTTTCTCTCTTCCGATGGCTCCCAGAGTGGATTGCCCATACTCTCCTCCTTTTTAGATTTTACGTCGGTTCAATAATGTACTTATTTTACAGGCTCAACGCTGGGCATAACAAACGTGAGTTTATGAGCGTCCTTGTTCATGCTGATGTTGGGCATGAACTTTCTGCCCCCTCTTTTTGGAAGCCGTATGCAGCAATCCACGCTCTAAAGAAATTTGTCTTGCAAGGTAAATCTTTGCCAAGCTCTGGTAAGGCACATCCTTTTTGTTTGCAAGGGTCTTTAGTTCCGCCAGCATATCCTCTGGAAGTCGAATCGAGATCGACTTTACCGACGGCTTTAGTTTGGGGAAAGAAGCCCTCTTGAAATCTTTAATATTAAAATAATCAAGTGGAGAATGAGTTGCCCAGAAGTCTCTCTCCTCATCTTCATTCTTAAAGTCTGGAATAATTTTATCCTTTTTCATCGTAAAATTTCCTCTCTCCTTTATTCATATCTCTGGCAGAGATTATTCTAATCAAGTTATTTCTCTTGGTAAATATGACGACAAGAAAACGATCTGTATCTGTTTTCCCAAAAGCAGCCCATCGTTTTTCAGAGACAGAATGCCTTGGATCATCAAGGACAAGAAGAGGTCTGTTAAAAAACACCTGTTCGCATTCCCAGTTTTCGACATTATGCTTGATGAGGTTCTTATTTATATTCCCTCTATCCCACTGGAAGCCCGAAAATTGTTCAAATATTTTTTCCATTGATCTGAAGTGTATGTGATAATAATATACAAGTCAAGGTTTTTTAAGGAGAGATGAATAGTATGTAAAGGTTAAATGGTTTGACTCCATATTGTTGCAGTGATAGTACCATAAATCTGCCGTCTCATAAAGTAATTATTGGAGAAATACAGGCTTTTTTTACAGGTTCAACGTTAGCGCTCTTGGGCCGCGCGGCTCTTGTTGCGTCCGCTGCGCTTTGTTAGGCGTTGAGTCGAGCGTGTTATATTTAGAAGTGATCTTAGTGCCTCATTCACTGCAGTTGAATCACCAAAAGCCTTGGCCACGTCCGGTTCAAGGACAACAACATTAGCCCCTTCCTCTAATAGTCGCTTATAATACTTGCCACGGACAGCTTTAGAATAGTCAAAATTGTATTCGGGCCGTAATTCATCACGATCCATTTCATGTTTGGTTTTCATGTCTTTTCCTTTCGTGTACAGTTGCAAGTCGTGTGCTGATGATACGTAAGGCTTCCCCTCTTTCTATATATGATACCACAAGCAAGCGTCCACGAGAAGAAAAGCCTATTGTGATTAATCTCTGCTCTCGAACTGAGTGATCAGGGTCATCAAAAGTTGCCGATAGCGGATCATAAAACACGGTTACCGCTTCTTCAAAGGATACTCTGTGCTTCTTATAGTTCCTTTTTGCTTTTTCTGGATCCCATTCAAACTGCATAGAGAGACCGTGCTTCCATGTCAGATTTTGCGCCTAACGAGCCTGTAGAAAAAGCCCTTTGGCAGAGAATTACTTTTTCGATCGGCTAAAGCTTTTTTAGGTTGTTAATGTAACTGGGCCGGCTTTCTCTCCAACCAAACATTATTGCCATTGTTTCAGCTCATGACCTTTCCGATGTTGCTGTTTTGTTTGAGTTTCTCCCCTTTATTAGAGACAACATCCTTAAGTAACTTCTACTTGACTCTTTTTTCATAAAGGTAATAACTTGTTATCTGCAGCTATAATAATTTTTTGAACTCATCAATACTAAGCCCAGCGTCCTTCACAATACCAGCCATTGTAAAAGCATCTACAGGATTTGCTCTCGGAATTGTGATGATGCGCTCACCATTAGTCATTGTTATATGCTTGCCTTCCCGTGCCATCCAGAAGCCTGCTTTTTGAAAAGCTTTGACAGCGCGTTGGTGATTTACTCCTGATAATTTAGGCATGGACTACTTCTACATAGCGAGATTCTTTATCCTTCGTTAATTCCTCCACAGTTTCTAAATATAACTGTATGGCATCTTTAATATTTTCTAGTGCCTCTGCTTCTGTTTTACCCTGCGACCAGCAGCCTGGAAGACCAGGAACCCATATAGAGTAACCTTCTTCTGTCTTTTTGAGATTTACCTTGTATTTCATAGGAGCACCTCCAAAATACTCATTACCTTTATTTTATGTTTATCACCGTTTGACACAAACCTTAATCTCTTTGTACCGGGCCACTGTAATCTCCTTGTGTAGAGGTTAAACGCCTGCCTGTCAGGCAGACAGGGTTTGACCTCATTTTATTGCAGTGATAGTACCATAAATCTGCCGTCTAATAAAGTAATTATTGGAGAAATCCAGGGTTTTCTTAAAGGTTCAACGTCGGAATCTACGGTTCATCCATAGAATTCTGTTGTTATGATATCCTTTTTGAATTCTTTTTTCCGGAGTCGGTGTCCCAACAGCCTTAACACATTACATCTTCAATCCATCACCTGAAAGAAGCTTATCCATATCGGTTAAAGGATTCTCGGATGTGATGCGGACTTCTTCTTTTTGACCCGGCGGAACGAATTCAAGACACTTGCAATGGAGTCCTAGCCGATGGTAGGAAAGAGCGTTTCTTAAATAGCTGATAGATTTTTTCGATCCGTAACGTGTGTCTCCTGTAACAGGATGGCCTGAAAGTTTTGCATGACGTCGAATCTGGTGTTTCCGACCGGTTATCAGTTCAATTTCCAGCAAAGAATAACGGCTGCTTTGCTGTAACACCCTGTACCGGGTGATACAGTTTACACGCCTGTCCTTACCAACAGGATCTTCCCTGCCACCTGCTGTCTTTGACAAGGGATAATCCCATATATGATATTGATTACTTCCTGCCTCACGATCAAAAACACCATGTACAAGAGCAAGGTATCTTTTTTTAACCCTACCATTGACAAACAATTCAGACAGTTTGCGTAAGACATTGATGTCCGTAGCAAGTAACATAACTCCGCTGGTCTCTTTATCCAGCCTGTGAACCGGATAAATCCGGAAGGAGTCATTT
>WOUX01000078.1:9024-10569 GCA_009773075.1 bacterium
ATGCTTTTTCAATGAAGTGTCTGAACGAATCCTGTCAGACAACACATTAACAAGGTCATTTCCGGGATTATTATGGACACTCAATCCGCAGGGTTTGTCTACCGCAAGCCAGCCTTTTTGAAATTCAAGGATATTAATCTGTTCCATAGTCCCTATTCCCCGGCCTTTTTAGCTTTATAGCCCAGCTTATTCAGCTCTTCAACCAGAACATCTCTGTGATCACCCTGAATTTCGATTACACTGTTCTTAATTGTTCCACCGGTTCCGCATTTTTGTTTAAGTTTTTTTGCAAGCTCTTTTAACCGGACTCCTTCAAGAGGAATTCCACTGATTAAGGAAACGCCTTTCCCTCTTCTTCCCTTGGTAGATATCTCGACTCGAACTTCTCCGTCTCCCTTGGTAGGATTATTTTTTCTCTTTTTGCATTGACATTTATCAGATTGCTCTCCGCAGGAAGGGCACATTCTGCCAAATCCCGTTGAATAAACAAGTCTGCTGTTATTGTCTCTATCCTTCATCATACGATTTATTAAACAACTCTTCATCTTTGTGTAATTGATATTTCAACAGTGCTTTGCGTAAAGATTTTTGAACCTCTCTTTCACCGGGAATTGTATTTTGCCAACCATCAAAGCGGACTAGACGAACGATCTCATCAATGTCATTTACTATTCTCTCAACTATTGCCGGTGTTTTATCTCCTTTAATTAGCCCTTTTTCTTCTTCTTTATATCTTTGAGCAGTTTTCTTTCATCACCGTCCAATTTACGCTGAACCTTTTTGACATCTTTCGCAGGCGGCAGGGCTTCCGGTTTTACTCCCCGTTCAATCAGTATTTTACGAACCGCTACGTTATTCTCTACATGCTCATTGGATATCTGGTTTGCGCCGGATAAATCCTTTTCTATGACATTATGGCTGGTAAGCTCGGTCGCAAAGTCTTTGGCTTTGATTGTAAGCGTAGGCAAAAAATCTGCTAATGGTCTGCCATCGGGAATCATGAGTTTGCGCTTCATGTCGCTGGTAGAATAACCGCCGAATAACGCTTGATCCCCTTTTGAACGAATAAGGGCAAAACCCCTGTCATCAACACCGCGCTCGTAAATGATACCTGATAGTTTCTTCTCGGATTTTGTCAGTTTATCACGGGCAATCACACGGTCGACATCTAAAAGTCGTTGTTCGATAATTTCCTGTTTCCGGGTCTGAACCGCAAAGTAGGTCTGAGCAAAGGAAATTTCACTTTTTGCAGAGTCGCCGTTTTGAGCGATTAGATAACAGGCATAACGGGTTAAGGCTATATCATCTACTTCTCTTCGGGAACCGCTGCCAAGTTCGACCATTTTGTTGACTTCAACAAAATGGTCTGTCACTTTGACATCGGCATTTTCACAGGCGGCCTTTGCCTTTGTTATTACTTTAAGAAAATTCCGCCATTCGGCATAACCCAATATCTCCTGCAGTTCCCGTGCACTCCAGCATTCCAGATTGTTGAAAAGGTAACAGGCATGTTCAAATTTTTCAAATAGTTCGACGATCAGTTCT
>WOUX01000078.1:10603-19108 GCA_009773075.1 bacterium
TTTCATGGGGTTATCCTAATATCTCACTTAATAACTTTTGCTTTAGGTTTTGCAGAGTTGTTTTTTGTTGCCTAAGCTGTTCTATAATTCTTATTAGGTCGTCCAATACAAGAATGATTTCTTTTTGAGAAGAAATATCACGTAATAAATTCGCAAATCTCTCTTGTCAATAATTAAGTATTGTGCCCCCTGAACTCCCCATAAATACGGGAAGCGTCCCTATATTTCCTCTATATTTCCTTTTTTCGTCAGCGTACCCCTCTGAAGTTACCCTACTGACTGGAAAATGCATGTTTTTCTCTATACGCCAACGATGGTCATCAGTGGGAGCATGGTCCTAACGATCCACTGAATGACATGGTTAACCACCCTAAATATCAATCAATTGCATGAAACTAAATTCTTTTCTAAGTCTTAAGCTTGCAATTAATCCGTGAAGAACAGCGCGTTTTTCTTTAGAAATAGATTCCGTATTTATAATCTTTTTTAGTTCATTTTTTGCCATGAGTGCTACTTTTAATGGAACAGCCAAACAAATATGCGCTTCATCAAAGCAAAAAGCATAGCTGGAATCATTGATATACTCCAAAATATAATTTGACAATTGTTCTCTGCTTGAGATTTCGGAACAGAAATGGTTAAACTCGGGCTCCTTGAAGGTGCGCTCCCTATACGTTATTTGGTTTCTCATTTCCATTAAATATTCATAAACATTTAGGCCATTAATTGTATTCGTCTGAAGGATATCTTGTTCCCCGATCAAGTCAACGTATGTGACAATTGTGGTCTTATGATCTCCTGATACTCTTTCCCCTCTAATTTTTTTCCCATCTCGACGGATTGGAATCTCACCTTCAGCAATTTTTAGCGTATAAATCCCATTATTCTTTATAAAAGCAATATTTCGAGAAGCTAATGAGCACCTCAGAAAGTAAAAAACGGAATAGTATAATTTTATTACTGGCCAAGAGTGATTACCATTTGATAGTGAACTAATTGCATCACAGAGACTAAATATGCCCTTAAAATAAATATCTAAAGCATCATTTTTAAGTTCATTTGATAATATATCTTTTCGATTACAAGTAATTATATAGCTTTCAAACAGGTGTTTGTAGCTCTTCCACTTAGTTAAATCAGTGCAACCAATATCCAGTTCTACTGTTTGTTGGACTCTGCATCGATTAGAATTCATATTCACTTTGATCTGGTAAAGAATTTAATAAATTGCTTTCTAAACGTTCTTTGATTTTCTTCCTAGCTGTCTTTCCATCAAGCCCTTTCAAATCATCCCATGTTGTTAGGCTTTCATTGTCTAATGCAATTAATTCCTTCATTGTATTAGCCGAAAAAGAACCCCTTTCTGCGCATCTGTGTATTAGTGAGCCAACGAAAAAATCAACTGCGCCATTAAATCCCGCTGCTTTCAAATACGGATTCTTAGTTTTATTTGTCCATATTTTTGCCTCAAAATAGAAATCTTTTATTGAACTAAAGAAATTTGCAATTGATGTTTTTTGGTGATCGAATGTCTTTAACTTGTACAAATGAAATGTACCTCCGGGTTTCAAGTGTTCTTTGAAAGCTGCCACAAAAGTCGAGAGTTCGATACTACCGACGCCCCTTGGAGAACCTGGAAACTTAATCAATTTATATAGCGGGGATTGTAGATCATCATTTAATTCATTTACAGCATGACTTTCTTCATCAACAACCTCACCGAACAAGTCATATATTAGACTTTTAGGAACCGGTTTTTGTTCCGTGTTGATATTTAAAAATATTTTGGCAGCTTGTTTCGTTGTGAGCTCGATACAAAGTGTTACGATTAGATATTTATTTCCAATTTGCTCATCGCTCTTTATTGCAGCTTCTAAGCCTGCCAATCTATGTTGTCCATCAATTACTTGAGCAGATGACGTAATTAGAGGTATTTCTATTTCATCATCCGTAATTTGTGGTTTGTAATTTTTATCTGTCCAATTCAGGATAAAGGAATTAAAAAATATGTTACCTTCTAAAACATAATCCTTAATATCATTAATTCTTCTCTTATTAAGAACCCGTTGTACAGCCCCTTCTTCCTCATCTATGCCTCTAACCGCAACATATTGGATTTGTAATATATCAATTATTTTCATTGTGAATGTAATTGCTGGTATATCACCAAATTGGGTCTTAAGACATTTGTATTTCTTCTTCTCAAACTGTGTCATTGTCAACCTCCAATTGTAAGATTATCATTGTTGGCAAACTTGCTAAGGGTTAACTCACTAATCATGGGGCACGGTTTTGTGCACTCTCGTGAATTAGATTGTTGGGCTTCATTTCTCATAATTACTTGTTTTCAGTCTCTTTATCAAAGGTAAATACCTAGCCATCACCTCTCGCTACGGAGTAACCCACCTTTCCGTACCAATGTCCCATGCCAGTACTTCTCCTGTAACAATATTACATCTGTATACTGCAAAATCATTAGGCCCCATGAACTTATACTTCGGAGAAACAAGGTAAAAAAGAAGCGCAGCCAGACACATTATAAATAGACCATTTGATCATGTCTTTTATTTTAGACATAGGAACACCTCTCAATTAAACTATCTATTATAAAGTTTTGATTAGAACAATTTATTACATACTTTTCTGTATCTTACCACATAAACACTCTCATTTGCAAGTTGAAGTTAAAATCTTGCCAGTACTTAAAAATTGAGGCTGCACCACCTTGACAAAGAAAGATAAATATGGCTTAATCTAGCAAGCTGACCCGTTATCTGGGAAATGAAATCAACTCCGTTCATAAGGACTTAAAAGGTGTAGATCTGACTTTCGCCCTGGCATTCCCGGACGTTTACGAGATCGGCATGTCTTATGTGGGGTTTCAGATTCTCTATGACATTCTTAATAAAAGAGAGGATATTGCTGCTGAGAGGGTTTACGCTCCATGGGTAGACATGGAAAATCTTTTAAGGACAAAAGGGATTTCCCTCTCCTCCCTTGAGTCTTCTCTACCGTTAAAAGACTTTGATATCATTGGATTTACTCTTCCATACGAGCTCTGTTACACCAATATCCTAAACATGCTGGACCTCTCCGGGATACCTTTCCTGGCAAAGGACCGGGATAAAAGCTGGCCATTGATTGTGGCTGGGGGCTCCTGTGCCTTCAATCCCGAACCGGTAGCCGATTTTTTCGATGCCATAGTCCTTGGTGATGGGGAAGAGGTCATCCTGGAACTCTGTGATTGCGTTAAAGATTGGAAAAAGAAAGACGGAGAAAAAGAAGACTTGTATAGAAATCTATCGGAACTCAGGGGGGTCTATATACCTTCCTTCTTTGACATAAAGTACCACAGCAATGGAACAATTGAGGAGATTGTACCCCTCAGAGAAAATTATTCAACTATTAAAAAAAGGGTGGTTTCTGATCTCAATAAGGTAGATTATCCTACTAAATTAATCACCCCTTTCATGAAGATTATTCACGATCGACTGAGTTTGGAGATTGCCAGGGGTTGCACCAGGGGCTGTCGTTTCTGTCAAGCAGGGATGACGTATCGTCCTGTTCGAGAAAGATCCTCAGAAGTGATCAAGGATATAACAAAAAGAGCAATAGAGCAAACCGGACACGAAGAAATCTCCTTGCTCTCCCTAAATACCGGTGACTATTCCTGTATCTCTGACCTCATGGCAGATTTAATGGGGAGATATTCAGAGGAGAATATAGCCGTATCCCTTCCCTCTTTGAGGCCTGAAACTCTTACCCCCGAACTGATTAAAGAGATAAAAAGGGGGAGAAAAACAGGGGTTACCATCGCCCCTGAAGCCGGTACACAGAGACTAAGGGATACCATCAATAAAGGAATTACAGAGGAAGATATCCTGGTTACAGCTACAAACGTGTTTGCCGCCGGTTGGAAATCTATCAAACTCTATTTTATGATCGGGCTGCCTACCGAGAAAGAGGAGGATGTTGAAGCGATAGTTGAACTATCTAGAAAAATACTTTCATGTGGGAAAAGTTTAAAATCTCTCAAGAATATAAATGTCAGCATCTCTACCTTCGTGCCTAAACCCCAAACACCATTCCAGTGGGAGTCCCAGATTAGTCTTGAAGAGATCATAGAAAAACACAACCTTCTAAAAAGCAAACTGAGTGGGAATAGACTAAGCCTGAAATGGCAGGATCCCAAATTGAGCATCTTAGAGGGCATCTTTTCCAGAGGAAATAGAAGATTAAGTAAGGTTTTAATCAATGCTCAAAGGTATGGTTGTCGTCTTGATGGCTGGAGCGAACACTTCAAATACGACTTATGGGAAAACGCCTTTATGGACGCTGGATTGGACATGGATTTCTATAACAGGCGAAATCTTAGCTATGATGAAGCCCTTCCCTGGGATCATCTGGACTGTTTGGTCAGTAAGGAGTTCCTTGCAAGGGAAAGAGATAGGGGTCTAAATGCAGTGTTAACTCCGGATTGTCGGATTGAAGGTTGTACTAATTGCGGAGTTTGCGATAATAAAAACCTCAAGCTGGTGATATCCAGTCCCGTGCTCCAGAGAAAGCCGTTAAAATACCTGAACCGGCAACAGGCAGTGAGATCGTATCGAAAATACAGATTACAGTTTTCTAAACTGGACGATGCGAGATTTTTGAGTCACCTGGAACTGATCAATGTTTTCTCAAGAGCCGTAAGAAGGGCAAAAATCCCTGTGAGATATTCAAAAGGCTTTCATCCACTGCCCAGGATAATCTTTGGAGGAGCTTTACCTGTTGGCATTGAGAGTTTATTAGAGTATGTTGATATAGAGATTGAAGGGAACATAATGCCTGATGAATTTAAAAACAAACTAGGCAAAGAACTTCCCTTGGGATTGAGGATTTTGGATTGTCGTGAAATTCCCTTGAAATCAAATCCAATATCTGATAATATTAGAAAAATAGAATACTTAGTCTTTTCAGACAAACAGATAGATACCCTTTCCCCTGACAGCAATAACCTGAAGGAAGCTGTTGCCTCCTTTTTAAGCAAAGATACTCTCTTCGTGTTAGATAAAAAAAAGTGGGGGATACGAAAGGTTGATCTTCGGTTCATGGTAGAAGATGTCAAATTGAGAGATGACCTGTCATTTGAGATCAGTCTTAAACCTGGAATGGCAAAGGATATAAAGCCTTTTAAGTTAGTAGAACATATTTTAAACCTGGAGGATAACCAGGTAAAGCTCTTAAGAATCTTGAGAGCAGAAACAGGATTGGAAAAATAACCTGAAATGCCAATAGAGTTAATCATAAACGCCAATTTCCAAGAGACCAGGGTTGCCCTTTTAGAAAACGGGGTAATGGCTGAACTGTATATCGAATATCGTACAGAAAGGGGAACTACTGGGAATATATATAAAGGAAAGGTAGTTAGGGTCCTGCCAGGGATGCAGGCAGCATTTATAGATATAGGTTTAGACAAAGCCGCTTTCCTTTACGTTTCAGATGTCTGTTCTGATCTGGAAGAATTTGAAGAAATGCTCCACATTCCAAATGGTGAGACAGGGATTGATTTAGAAAATGGTCTTTGGGCTGCTATTAATCGACCTCTTCAAATTGAAGATATGCTGTATGAGGGGCAGGAAATACTGGTACAGGTTACTAAGGAGCCTATCGGTTCTAAAGGGGCTCGAGTTTCATCCCACATATCCCTTCCAGGTCGTTATTTAGTACTTATGCCTACTGTTGACCATGTGGGTATATCCCGTAGAATTGAAAATGAAAAGGAGAGAGCCAGACTGAGGGAAATTGTACAAAAAAACAAACCGGCAGGGTTCGGCTCTATTGTTCGAACTGCCAGTGAGGGGAAAAATGAAAAGGATTTAGTTACAGACATGGACTTCCTGCTTAAGCTCTGGCATAACATTCTTGATAAAAAAAACAATGCCCCTGCCTACAGTCTTATTCACCATGATTTAGACATGATTATGAGAATAATACGTGACCTGTTTACTGAGGATGTGGATAGGCTGATTGTAGATTCTTCCGATGAATACCAAAAGATACTTGAATTTGTTGAAACATTTATGCCCCAGTTGAAGCACTCCATAGAACTCTATGAAAACGATGAACCTATCTTTGATGCATATGGAATAGAGGTTGAAATTGGAAGGGCATTAGGGAACAAGGTATGGTTAAAGTCTGGAGGCTATATAGTGATTGAAGAAACCGAGGCTCTGGTTGCTATCGATGTTAACACAGGAAAATACGTGGGCAGCAGAAACCCTGAAGATACCATACTAAAAACAAACCTAGAGGCAGTTAAAGAGATTGCATACCAGTTGAGGCTTAGAAATATCGGTGGAATAATTATCATTGATTTTATAGATATGAAGAAGGAGAGCAGTAAGGAAAAGGTCTTTCAATCCTTAAGGGAAGCCCTTAAAAAGGATAGGGCAAAAACCAACATCCTTAAAATCTCTGAACTGGGCCTGATAGAAATGACCAGGAAAAGAACCAGGGACAATCTCAGTGGCGTTCTATGCGAACCCTGTTACTATTGTGAGGGCAAAGGGTTTATAAAATCCAAAACAACCGTATTAAATGAGGTCCTTAGGGAAATCAAAAGAGAAATAAGAGAGACTCCAGGAAACACTATATTTGTCTTTGTAAACCCCGGTATTGCAAACTTACTATTGGAGGAGGAAAGAGCCGAAATTGACGAATTAGAAAGAAAATATAGAAAAAGGATTGTTGTAACCGTAAGAGATGATTTTCATCAGGAACAATTTGAAGTTGACAGGCAGCAGGCATTTAATTCTTGACAGGTTAGGAAAAATACTTTATTTTAATCATTTATCTTATCTTGAGCTTTGAAAAAGTATCCCTTTTCGATTAAACACTCATCTTTTAATCCAAAAATTATGAATCCGCATTCAGGGGTACTCCTAAATGGTACTATCAGGGGAAACATAGTTTTTCAAAGCCTTTCGAGACAGGAATCTGAAATATTTAAAGGGGCAATGGGAGGTACGACAGGATGTATGCAGTTGTAAAAACGGGCGGGAAACAGTACAAGGTTTCTGAAGGAGACCTTTTAAGGGTTGAGAAGCTAGGTGGAGAAACAGGGGATGCAGTAGAGTTGAAAGAAGTCCTAATGGTAGCCAATGGAGATCAAATAGAGGTAGGAACCCCTGTTCTGACCAATGCCTGTGTTGTAGGAGAGATAGTCAAACATGGGAAGGCAAAAAAGATAATCGTCTTTAAATCCAAAAAGAGGAAGGGATACCGCAAAAAGCAAGGGCATCGTCAACTCTATACTAACTTAAGGATAAAAGAAATAAAAATGTAAATGTCGGACAACAGTGAGCGGATAATGGAATACGGGAAACGGTTATGGAGGATATATCATGGCACATAAAAAAGCAGGGGGAAGCTCCGGCAACGGAAGGGATAGTGTTGGACAAAGGCTAGGAGTCAAAATATTCGGTGGCCAAAAGGTAAGTTCCGGCAGTATCTTAGTCCGTCAGAGAGGCACCAAGATTCACCCTGGCATGAACGTTGGATTGGGAAAGGATCACACCTTATTTGCCAAAATAGATGGCGTGGTGAGATACGAGAGAATGGGAAAAGACAGAAAGAGAGTTAGCATCTATGCAAACTGATTGGGTATCTCGAAAGTTGTGAAATTTATAGATGAAGTAAAGATATTTGTTAAATCCGGTGACGGGGGGAAGGGTTGTGTAAGTTTCAGGCGTGAAAAGTTTGTTCCAAAGGGAGGACCAGACGGAGGGGATGGTGGAAAAGGTGGAGATATAATACTGGAAGCTTCCACCCGACTTTCAACCCTCTTAGACCTTCAGTACCAACAACACTATCTGGCAAAGCGAGGCGGGCACGGAAAGGGAAAGAATCAGCAGGGCAAAGATGCACCTGATTTAATAATTACTGTTCCTGTAGGCACTCTGATTAAAGATGAATATAATACAGTCATAAAGGATCTTGCCTCAGAAGGAGAAAGGGTAACAGTAGCAAAAGGTGGAAAAGGTGGAAAAGGGAATGCAAGATTTGCTACATCGACCAACCGGGCTCCACGTTATGCCGAAGATGAAGAAGCAGGGAAAGGAAAGTGGCTAAAACTCGAGCTTAAGCTGCTTGCGGATGTTGGTATAATTGGCCTTCCTAACACTGGTAAATCCACCTTAATATCAAAGATTTCAGCAGCAAAACCCAAAATTGCTGAATATCCATTTACCACCTTAATCCCAACCCTTGGTGTAGTGAGCTATGGGGATTATAAGAGTTTCGTTATAGCAGATATCCCTGGACTGATAAAGGGTGCTCACCTGGGGGCCGGACTGGGCACAAGGTTTCTCAGACATATTGAGAAAACCAGTCTTCTCCTTCATTTAATCGACATTTCAGAAGCCAACCATAGGGATTCAATAGACGATTTCAACACCATCAATAATGAGTTAGCCCTATACAGTCCATTTCTGGCCAAAAAACCCCAAATAATAGCAATAA
>WOUX01000079.1 GCA_009773075.1 bacterium
GGGTAAATTTGAGGGAGCCAATCCAGGAGGTTCGGTTAAGGATCGGCCTGCTTACTATATGGTGCAAAAAGCAGAAGAATCTGGAGAATTAACCAAGGATAAAATAATCCTTGAACCAACATCCGGAAATACAGGGATTGGTTTGGCAATGATAGCAGCTGCAAAGGGGTATAGCATTAAGCTTTTAATGCCGGAATGTGTCAGTACCGAGAGACAGTATATCCTGGGAGCTTTTGGAGCTGAGGTTATACTCACTCCTGCGAAAGAAGGCACTGATGGTGCTATAAAAAGAGCCCATCAGATAATTGATAATGAGCCTTATAAGTACTATATGCCCAATCAGTTTGATAACCCCAGCAATGTTCTTGCTCATTACGAGACGACTGGTCCTGAAATTTTATCTCAGACGAATGGAGAAATAGATGTGTTTGTTGCCGGCATGGGGACAACGGGGACTATAATGGGTGCGGGAAAGTATCTGCGGGAACATAAACCAGATATAAAAATAGTAGGGGTTGAGCCGGTAATGGGACACACAATACAGGGGTTAAAGAATATGAGGGAAGCTATTGTCCCCAGGATATACAATCCAGAGAAGCTTGATGAGAAGATTGTTATCAATGATGGTGAGGCATTTGATATGACGAGGAAGCTTGTTACAGAAGAGGGCCTTTTTGTTGGCATGTCAAGCGGAGCAGCAATGGCTGGAGCGTTTAATATTGCAAGGAACATAGATTCTGGGGTAATTGTTGTGATACTCCCTGATAGGGGAGATCGTTACTTGAGTACTACCCTTTTTAGATCTATATGCGGGAAATGTCCCCCCTAATTTCCCCTATTTTTGCTATCCAATATAAGGGTTACCGGCCCCTCATTTAATATATACACATCCATCTTAGCTTGAAACTTACCAGTGGATACTGTTGCGTTGTTGTTTTTTATTTGTGAAACAAAGTATTTATATAATGTTTCGGCTTTTTCAGGTGCGGCTGCATTTGCAAATGATGGCCTTCTCCCTTTTCGACAGTCACCCAGAAGGGTGAACTGGGAGATAACCAGTATCTCTCCGTTTATATCTTTTACTGATAGATTCATTTTTCCATAAGGGTCATCAAAAATCCGTAGGTTTATTATCTTAGAGACCAGGTAATCCGCATCGTTTTGGGTATCTTCTTTTTCAATCCCCAGAAATACAAGTATGCCTTTCCCGATTTTACCTGTCAGTTTATCACCAATTGATACCCTGGAATCTTTGACCCTCTGGATTACAACCTGCATTCATATCCTAAAGCCTTCATTATGCTAGACACTTCTCTTTGAGGCTTTTAATGGGTTTATCATCTTCTGGGCTGCCGCGCTTTCTTTTTTAATATGTGTGGCAAAATTGCAATCGCCAACTCTCCATTTGCTTGCAGGATCAGCGCATGATATGCAGAATTTCCCCGAAGAGTAATCTTGAATCCTGTCACATCCCTCGCAGGAGTTGACAATTGGATAACATTTTCCCCCATTAAAAGAGCAGCCTTTCTTCTTCATAAATATACAGTTTACACCTACTTTAACAGTTTGACAAACCAATTTCTAATTCCTCCAATCTTCTCTTATTGTTATTAGATAACATGAATTTTGACAAAAAGAAGCCGAATCACCTTTGACTCCTAAGCCGTAAAAGTTATGGTCGGCAACTCGGCAGTCTTAATTAAAATTTCCTATGAAGCAAAAATCTTTAAGCCGTAAAATTAATCTTTTCTTTTACCAAACCTAATTTTTTTTGTCAAGTAAAATGTAAAAATGAACCCCTATACTGTATCTTTAATAAACGGATTAAGATCCTTCTCCTGTTTCACCGTAGAGGTTGGGGCATATCCATAGTTGTGGCCTGGCATTATTATGGTTTCATCTGGAAATGTCAGAAGTTTTGTCTTAATGGATCCTAGAAGAACTGGCCACGACCCTCCAGGGACATCTGTTCTTCCCACACCTCCCACAAAAAGGGTGTCTCCTGTAAAGAGATAACCGTTTAAATGTAGGGTAATCCCTCCTGGCGAATGCCCTGGTGTGAGTATTACATTGAGGCTTAATTTCCCAATATTAATGGTATCCCCTTCTTTAACAGTAATGTCTGCTGGCGGGGATGGTTTGGATGCAAACATAGAAAGAAGAAAACTCGGCTGCTTCGTAAGAAGGTCCCTTTCATTTTCATGTATTACTATATTGGCACCTGTTTTTGCGACCATATCGGCATTGCCCATAGTGTGGTCTATGTGGGAATGGGTATTGACAATGTACTTTATATGGATCCCATTTTCATTGCTGATAGAGATTATTCTATCGGTCTCGGAGGCAGGATCAATTACCAAGCCTTCTCCAGTTTCCTTGCATCCCACTATGTATGCAAAGACAGCCAAATTCCCAACCTCCAATTGTTTTACAAACATAATTACCCCCTTTTGATTTCAACAGAACCCTTTTTTATATATCTCTTTAAGCCCCTCAACTAGGACAAATCTTCCCAACGGCACTACCTCGCAAGGAATGGATTCAATAAAAAGCCTGTTCTCACATAATCCTCCACTGAGATACATCTTTTCTGGTTTGCCCGTGAAGTGATAAACATTCATGGCAATCCCTTTGACAAACCTGGCCAAGGCATTCTCTTCGTCCCCTGTTTTTATTATTTCGTCGAATATTCTGGATATACCAATAAGCCCGCATGTGACAGGATAGCCGTTCTCTGGTAGTTCAAGTCTGTTGCAGTCGATGTTGTAATACATTTCTAGAAGTTCTATGGCAAAACCCTGAGATGCTCCGCATTCCTGATTCCATCCGGTCTCTACAAACCGTCCGTCTCTATAGAGTACATACTTGATATCCCTGCTCCCTACATCTACAAGAAGGAAATCCTTTTCATCTATCAATCTGAGACCACCTTTGGAGAGGGCTATCAGTTCATTAACATACCTCTTTGACCTCTTTTCAGCATTATGCCCACAGGCAAAGTCAGCTATTATTTCTCCGGGTACTTCCTTTGTTTTTATGATCTTCACAGAACTGTCTATAATCTTCGACCAGGTACTGCCAAAATCGGCGAAGACTGTCATCCCGAAGTCCCCCTTAGATAGAGAAACGCCTCTATCTGGGCTTTCACTGAAGCGGTAAGTCTCCCATCACAATCCACATACAGTCCTTGGTAAACCCTGGCCAGGTTTTTTGCCAGAAGGTTCTTGGAACAGAATGTCTGGGCATAGAAAACCGTTGGGATACCCTTCTCTACATAGCATTCTATCTCCAAGTCATCTGGAGTACCATTTTCAAAGCATCGTGTCCACCCAAATATCCTTGTTCCTTCTGGAAAAAGGTCAAATATCCTTGTATCCCAGCAGGGGACAGACCAGAATCCGGCACTGGGATGAGGTTCCCTCTCCAGTTCATAATCCTTGTTGTTAATAATATTATTGAGGATTAAGTCAAATTTTTCCCGTAAAGGCAGCCTGGAATCACAGATGATGGTTCCACTGCCTTTTCTGTTCTGGTTCCTGGTCTCTATAATATCGATACTGAAGTGCTCCTTCAATATCCAGCTTAGAAACCTTCCAGAATCACACTTTCCCTCCCCCACATCAAAGATGATCTTTTGAGGGCGAAAGGCTAGAGCGTTATTGAAAACCCTTTTTATAATAGAACAGGAGATCTTTGGAAGGTAGAGGTCACTCTTTTCTTCTACCTGACCAAGGTCGTTATCAAGGTCTATCAATTCCTCAGATCTGTATTTCTCAATTATATCATTGGGCGGATGCCCTACAAACCCCACCTTCAAAATCTAAAGCTCCTTTGATTAAATTGGACCTTTTCGATTCCCTATTACTCCCCTGTTATATATCAGACATTGGCTATTTTATCACTGTCAAGAAGATTATTCCAATAATAATTCTGTAATAACCAAAATGCTTAAAACCATAATTCTCTACAATTTTTAAAAATATCTTAACAGCAATCCATGCTGTAATAAAAGCAACTATCAGTCCTAGTCCCAATAGGAATATTTCATGTTTTGAGAAATCAATGGATGTCTTAAACAAATCGTATCCAGTTGCGGCAAACATAGTTGGGACGGCAAGTAAAAAAGAAAATTCAGTTGCTTGTTTTTTATCTAGACCGTTAAAAATACCGCCTATGATTGTTGCAGCCGCCCTTGACACTCCCGGTATCATGGAAAAACATTGAATAAGACCTATAAAAAACGCATTCTTATAGGTAATGCTTTCAAGAACATCAGTCTTACTTTGTTGGTTGACTATCTTTTTATCAATCAAAATTAGAACTATTCCACCAAATATAAGCGAAACAGCAACAATTGTTGAATTGAATAAATAGGCTTTGATGAAGTCATATGCTAAAAAACCAACAATCGCAGTTGGAATAAAAGCCATACCGAGCTTTAAATATATAGAGATTCCTTGCCAAAATCGTTTAGCATATAGCAATACTATAGCCAGAATTGCTCCAAGCTGTATGGAAATTTCAAAGGTTTTCACAAAAGCATCATCTTGGATTTTCATGACACTTGAAGCTAATATCATGTGACCTGTGGATGATACTGGAAGGAATTCTGTCAAACCTTCTATGATGGCGAAAACAATTGATTGAATAATATTCATTTCGTTCCATTATGGGTTAAGATGACTTTGGTGTCCACCAAAGTCATCTTATATCACCCTTACCGTAAGTCCTAGCAACCCTGCGGATGCGCACACATTGTTTCCCGTAATTAATCACAAACCATTTCTCTCCCTGCTTTTAAGATAGTTTGAGAAGTCTATCATTCCTTTTCTCCCATCGTCAAAGGTAACCTCAATTTTGCATTTTCCTTATGATGCATCTTCTCCTGCCATATATATCCTCTTAACCCTATACCTCTATCTTCATCAGGTCTTCTGCAACAATTATCTCTCCCTGGTATATCCGCTGGGCTTGACTTCGAATATCATATTGATCGCATATAGGATAGAGATGGGTGAGTACGAGTTTTTTTGCTCCTGACTCCTTGGCGACTCGGCCTGCGAATGATGGTGTCAGATGACCATCTACCTTAAATTCATCGGGAAATGAACATTCAACAATCAGAAGATCACTTTCTCTTGCAAGCTCTACTAAACTATCGCAGTAGTCTGTATCACCCGAATATACAATACTCTTTCCCTGGAATTCCAACCTATACCCAACACATTCCACACCTTGGTGACAAAGAGGCTTTGATTCAATCAGTACACCGTTAATCTTAATCTGATCAATTTCGACCTCTCGGATATTCACAGGGAAAGGCGGATCTTTAAGCGTTGGAAAAAGTTCTTCCAGATTTTCGTAAAACCTTGTTATCCCTTTGGGTCCTGTTATGTTGAGATCATTCTCTCTTTTAGGATAATCATATTTATTGGCAAAGATAATCGCTGAAAGATCGTTGATGTGATCCGGGTGGGCTATATGGGTATAAAAAACATAATCTATCTGGTGATAATCAATGCCAGCCTTGGGAAGCTGGTAGGTAGTACCGCTTCCGCTGTCAAAAAGAATCGGCTGGTTCTTCACCTTTACACATAGACCCGGGGCAGATCTTTTCGATGTGGGCACTCCAACCCCAGAACCTAGTACTATGAGTTCCATTTAACCACCTTATAATGCATAAAAAGGCGAACCAACACGAGATTAACCCATAAGAGATCGCCTCATCCTATCTCAAA
>WOUX01000080.1 GCA_009773075.1 bacterium
CCACCCTTCAGGTAGTCCGCTTCTTCCCTTTTTGACAGAAAACCTTTTAGTTGACAAGCAAACACATTGCCTGTATCGACAGGTACAAGACCAGTGGGAGCGAATAGACAATCCCCTTTTGGAATTACTGTGCCTGGTATATCTGCTAAATGTGGGGGCTCAATCTCTCAGCCAAGAAATGATAAGTGTTCAAGAACTCAAGTCCGCCCATTTTTTCAAGGGCCCTCATGAACTTAGAATAAGACCTCTTCTGGCACGATACGGCAACGATCTTGAGGGTTTCAAAAGAGCAGCGGAGGGAGTGGGGGGTGAGGCTCTGGATCTGGCAGATGCCGCTTACAGGCTTTTAACCTTCCCAAAGGTGCCCCTGTACTATCTGTTCTGGAAGGGTGACCAGGAGTTTGAGCCTAGTCTTTCCGTTCTTTTTGACCGATCTGTAGAACATCACCTTGCGGCAGATGCCATCTGGGGACTTGTAAATCTGGTCTCAGACGTTCTTATAATGGGGGATAGCAAGGCATTATCATAGAACTTTATCCCTTATATATATCTATTTACCACCCTGAAAGAAGGAGGGAAAAATATGACCGATGATAACAGAGCTGAAGTGTTAAGGTGGCGTCCGCACCACATCTATTGTGAGCCATTTTTGGCTGGTAACTTTCCCGACAGAGGAGAGAGATTTGACCGAATCGGGGACAAAATTAGAGAAACTATGCAATCGGGCACTGATACGATAATAGAGGTCATCGAGGGTGTTGACGAGCTGTGCCAAACCTGTCCCCTTTGCCAGAACAATGGCTGCCAAAGCCCTAATGGTGACGAGGATGCAGTCAGAAAGTGGGATGCGATAGTACTTAAGGGGTTGGGGGTATCTTATGGAGAAAAGAGGAGTGCCCAGGAATTCCGTGCTCTGATAGAGGAGAAGGCGCCATTGGAGTTTTGCCGAACCAGGTGCCGCTGGAAGGATGCCTGCACTGTTTTCGGTTAAATAAACATATATTGCTCAGGTCTCAAATCAAGGGTTTAGATGTAATCCCATGAGCGCAACAAAGCGTGTCAATATCTCAGGCGGTATAGTTAGCATAGGGCATTTACCGAAATGTGTGTATTCCTTCCGTTTGCGATGTTAACCGACAAGTGAGTATAATTATATTAATTATTAAAGTTACGATAAGAAAGGTGTCTGATGACCAAGAAAACGGAAAACAAGAATTGTTCAGTTGTTGACAAGACATTGGTCGCTATGTTTCTTAAGATGTCACCAGAGGAACGTCTGCGGGCAAATGATAACGCATCACGTGCTATTTTGGAGTTGAGAAATGCATACAAACAGCAAAAATTCAACAGGCGCAGACCTAAGCTCAATACTTGAAGGACTCATAAAGGCAGACGTTAAGTTTATTCTTGTTGGAGGTCTTGCGGCGGTTGTTCAGGGAGCTCCAGTCACAACGATGGATGTGGATATTGTACATAAACGATCTTCTGAGAATATTGCAAAACTATTTGCATTTTTACAATCAATTGCTGCATTCTATCGTCGTCCAGACGATAAAGTGATAAAGCCAAAGGAGGAGGATTTTTTGGGGATGGGTCATGCACTTTTTACGACCCGCTTAGGACCACTTGACGTTTTGGCTGTTATCGAAGAGGGGAAAACCTATGAAGATCTTATCAATCACACAGTAGAAATTGAATTCAGAGGTAATACGATTCGTGTTCTCGATCTTAAAATGTTAGTAGAACTTAAAAGAACTTCCAAAGATCCAAAAGACAAGCAGCGTCTCCCTGTTCTTGAAGAAACATTACGGCAGTTGGAGGAAGAGTTAGGCATTGATCTGGGCTAATAGGTTATGTTCCATTAAGTGTGAGGTAGTGCTATAGCCTTACACAGATACCCTTTTCTCTCAGGTATTCCTTTGCCTCACGAATAGTATATTCTCTGTAATGGAAGATGGAAGCTGCCAACACTGCGTCGGCATTCCCACCCATAAGGGCATCATATAGGTGTTCCAGGGTGCCTGCCCCTCCAGAGGCTATTACCGGAATGTCTATAAGGTCAGAGACAGCCCTCGTTAGTTCAATATCATAACCATTCTTGGTGCCATCACAATCCATACTCGTAAGCAGTATCTCTCCTGCCCCCATCCCCTCCATTTTTTTTATCCACTCCAGTGCATCTATACCTGTTGGTTTTCTGCCACCATGGGTATATACTTCCCATCCCCCATTTCCCGTCCTCTTTGCATCTACCGCTACAACAATGCACTGGCTTCCAAACATTTCAGCCGCCTCTCTTACAAAGCCAGGGTTATTCACAGCAGCGGTATTTATAGAGACTTTGTCTGCACCGGCATTGAGCAGATTGCGGATATCCTCAAGATTCCTAATCCCACCACCAACGGTAAGGGGCATAAATACCTCTTCTGCTGTCCTTTCCACTACAGTGAGTATGATATCTCGCTTCTCATGAGAGGCGGTGATATCCAAGAAGGTGAGTTCATCTGCTCCCTGCTGGTCGTACACCCTGGCATTTTCAACAGGATCGCCTGCATCTCTGAGACTAACGAAGTTTATCCCTTTAACTACACGCCCATCCTTGACATCCAGACAGGGTATTATCCTTTTAGCTAACATTTTCAAAGCCTTCGAGTTAATCTTATCGCATCTTCCAATCTAAGGGAGTTTGTATAGATTGCCCTTCCAACTATAATCCCAGAAACCCCGTATTCTTCTATCTTCATAAGATCCTCGATATCACTGATGGTATTCACTCCACCCGAGGCTATAACGGGAACGGTCACAGATTGAGCCAGCTTCTTTGTATTCTCTATATTTGGGCCTGTTTGCATTCCATCCCTTTTAATATCAGTAAAAATAAAGGCCGCAACACCAAGGCCTTCTATTTCTTTTGCTGCGTCTACTGCTCTCTTTTCGGTAACCTCAGTCCAACCCCTGATGGCGACCCTTCCGTCCTTTGCATCAATACCAGCCAAGATTCTCTCCGGATATAGTTGACAGGCTTGTTTTATCAAATCGGGAGTTTCAATGGCTATTGTCCCCATGATAACCCTGCTTACACCAATTGAGATGTACTGGTTAATAGTAGTCAAGTCTCTTATCCCACCACCAAGCTGGATGGGAACGTTTATTGATTTGACTATCTTCTCTATAACCTCTCTGTTCTTTGGACTGCCTGCAATGGATCCATCCAGATCTACAATATGTATTAATTCAGCCCCTCTATCCTCCCATCTCATAGCTGTCTCAGCAGGATCATTGGAAAAGACGGTAACTTTATCCATATGGCCCTGAATAAGGCGAACGCATTTTCCCTCTTTTAAATCAATGGCCGGTATAATAATCATACAATTTAATCCATGCTATTTTCTTCTTAATCCGGGGAATTTTTTCAACACCTCTTCAACACCCTGTTCAGCCAGCTCATCCGCAGTTAACCACTTGCTTCCTATTTTGAGAAAAGCATATAGTTTGAGCACATTTTCACTGAGAGATTTTTGGGTTTCGTCAAAGGAACCTTCCCAGATACTGTTATCCTCTTTTAGACTGATGAGGTGTACTTCGAACGCTAATGATGCCGGCCTATTAACGGAATAAGCATATCCTTCGCGCTCTCGGTAACGAAATACAAAACCTGCTAAAACGGCATCTGCATTGAGTTCTTTCCCGACCTGGACCGCCATCTTAAGATGGGAGGTTTTTAAATCGTCATATAGTGCCTTAGAGATAGCTCCCCCTGCTTGATCTATGGGTAATACTGTGTAAACCTTTAAGGCGTTTAGCCTCTGATAGAAGAACTGAGTAAGTCTTTTTTCAGCATTTGGTACAATCTCCCCACTTCTAAATAAGTTTCCACATATTGGGCAACTAACAACTCTCCCTTTTTTTGTTTCTTGTAGTATTGTTTGAAATGGTATTATGGCAATTGTATTAATGCCGGGTATCTTTTCAACAGCAGGTTGAGGAGACTTAGCAGCTCTCAATTGTGTACACCCCATCATTGTAAGGCTTGCCAAAATAACCATTAATTTTATGAAAGGCGATATACACCTTTTGTTTATGTCCATCCTGCCCATTTCAACGTTAGAAAAGCGCATGGGGCCACCTCTATTTTAATTCAATGAAGTTTTTCAAAATCTGTAATCCTAATCTTTGGCTCTTTTCAGGATGAAACTGCATGGCAATGATGTTATCCTTCCAGATGCTGGATGTGAACTCGATTCCATGAGTTGTTGTGGTCGATATTATATTCTCGTCTTCGGGGACAACATAGAACGAATGTACAAAATACAAATATGAACCGTCATCTATGTGTTCATAAACAGGCACCCTTTTTCTAAACCTCAAAGAATTCCACCCCATGTGGGGGACCTTTAATCTTACCTTGGGCATTTGGTTATTACTGTCAGTACCTGTAAGATTGGTTGGGAACCGTACCACTCTTCCTTTGATGATATTCAACCCCTTTGGGTTACCAAACTCTTCGCTTTCTGTGAATAAAATCTGCAGACCCAGACATATCCCCAGAAAAGGTTTGCCTGCTTCGATAGATCTGTATATAGAATCCACAAGGCCTAGTTTTTCCAGATTGTTCATGCATTTTGCAAATGCTCCCACACCCGGCAATATCACTGAAGAGGCATCTAAAACCTGCCCTGGAGTATTGGCTATGATTGCCCTGCTGCCAATCTTTTCCAATGCCTTTTGGACACTTCTAAGGTTTCCCATCCCATAATCTATTACAGCAATCAAGCCCTTCGCCATTTATAACTTGCCCTTTGTGGACATCACCCCTTTTATTCTCTTGTCAATGGTGGTGGCTTTATCTAGTGACCGGCCAAATGCCTTAAAGACAGCCTCAATTGTATGATGGGTGTCCTTACCATACATAACATTGATATGTAATGTTATTCCGGCGCTGCTGCTAAATGCCCTGAAGAATTCCCATATCAATTCTGTGTCAAATTCGCCTGTTTTACCTTTCTTCAGTTTACTGTTATAAACCAGGAAAGGTCTGTCCGAGATATCCAGTACAACTGAGGCCATAGCCTCAACCATAGGCACCGATGCGTTACCGTATCTTGCTATTCCATCCTTCTTCCCCAATGCCTGCTTAAATCCTTCACCCAGGCATATACCTACATCCTCTACGGTGTGATGTAAATCTACCTTGGTATCACCACTGGCCTTAATCTTTAAATCAAAGAAACCATGTTTGGCCATCAAAGACAGCATATGATCCATAAAGGGGATAGAGGTATTTACATCATATTGCCCCGAACCATCGATGTTGATATCTATTTTAATATCTGTTTCTAAAGTTTTCCTTTCAATCTTAGCTTTTCTTTTCATGGCTGCCCTCCATCAAGCTCAATAACAATTTTCCTCTCAAAACAGACAAAATCCACAATATATCTTGTCTGCCAATGGGCTGTTGCCCCCTGAATTTAAAACCTTCTAATTGTTTGGCTCTTAATTCTACTCAGACACTTATTTGCATATACATGAAATAATTGCTGATTTTTCAATATCGGTTAAGGGGTCTTCCTGGTTGATACTGCAGTTATATACTCATGATATTCGACTGAAATCAGCGGGGCGGGTTACCGCATCCGCTGGAGTTAAGCTACTTAGTTAGCTGAATCTTTTTATTCATACAGCACTTGCATACGTCCTTACTTCTTGCTTCAACCTTTCGCCGAGTTCCTCGGCAGTGACATCTAAGTCATACTGTGATTGCAGTCCGAGCCAGAATTCGCCTGATGTTCCAAAAAACGTTGCAAGCCTGAGGGCGGTATCAGCAGTGATTCCGCGCTTGCCGAGAACAATCTCGTTAATTCTCCGTGGTGGTACACCAATATTTAGGGCCAGTTTGTTTTGACTTATACCCATTGGCTTTAGAAATTCTTCCAAAAGAACTTCGCCTGGATGTACGGGATATAGCTTCTTCTTCATAACTCTCCTCCCTAATGATAGTCGATTATTTCTACATCATATGCATCAGCTTCTTGACAGGTAAAGCAAATGCGCCATTGGTCATTGATTCTAATGCTATATTGACCTTCACGGGTACCTTTTAACTTTTCAAGCCTATTCGCTGGTGGTATTCTTAAATCATTAAGATTTTTGGCATTATTTATCATGCGTAATTTCCTTAAAGCAACTTGTTGAATATCTCGTGGTAATTTGCTCGATCCCTCACGACTATAAACTTTTTCTGTTTCCTTGTTTTTGAATGATTTTATCATTTAACTCATTATATAACGGCTAACGTTAAGCGTCAAGAGTTATATTGAGGACAAAATGCCCATTAAAGTATTGATGAAGCATAATTATTTTGGTAATATATCTCATAGAATATTACATCTGACTCTTAGGGTACTAAATGGCTATTCATATAATTATCGACGGATACAATTTAATTAAGCAATCCCCGGTCTTGAGCAAATTGGATCAAATGGATATAGAGAAGGGGCGAAATGAGTTAATCGGCAGGCTGGCT
>WOUX01000334.1 GCA_009773075.1 bacterium
AATAATGTGTAGACACTACTTGTAGCCCTTTTCCGCAGCAAAATAAGCAGGGGTATCCCCGGATCTGTGACGTGTAGAAAAAGATTGAATCGAAATTTTTTTTAGCTTTTGTATATCCTTGTTTGAAATTAATTCTCTAACCTCATCATAGGATAATGTTTTGTTTTTTCCGAAAAGATCAAAAAAACCCATTTCAGCGCTCCTTTTTTTATATATAATATTGGAAACCTAAGCTGAATGTATATCATAAACAACGATTTGTTACAATAGGTTTTAACAGAGTAGGCTTAAATAATCCTCATAAAAATGATTAATATGAGTTACCTATTTCCAAAACAGGTTTTTTTGAACAGCCTCCAGATATTCTTTATAATTAAAACCAGGGCTCCGTTCCTTTGTGTGGCACCTAAGGCAGACATCTTCACTAATATTTTTAACCATATTCCCTCCTCTTTGGTGCTTATCTCCTGGTCCATGGCACTCCTCACATTGGACGCCTTTGAATTTTTCTAAACGACCCGGGTTTGAAAAACCACCTTCCCTATCATATCCAGTAGTATGGCATCCTATACATTCCAAATCGAACTGCTGATTTTTGTTAATCAAACTTTGGTATGCCCTGGCATGTCTGGTCTCCTTCCAGAATTCATATTCCTTTGGATGGCACGTTTGACAAACCTTATCCCCTACAAAAACATTGACTGTTGTCGCCTTTTCCCTCCCTGGGTTATAGGTTTCGAATTTCTTTCTATAGAAGTTGTCCTCTCTGGCTATTCCGGATATGCCCTTTTTATACTTCTTGATTAAATCACTAATCTCTGCATCATCCTTTATGTTATCACTCAAGGGGAGAATCACATTTTTATATGTAGCCTTTTTAATAAAATCTTCTGCCTTTACATTATCATGAAGGGTCAAATCCAGTATCCCAAGATACTGTCCCTCTTTGTATGCCTGTAAAATAAGGGTGTTATTAATTATAATCGGGGAATCAAGTTTTACCTTGTCATGCCCGCCGATAATTATATCTATTTCTGGGATTCTCTTGGCTAATTCTTTATCAGATAGAAGCCCAAGATGAGTCAGGGCTATAATTAAATGGGTTTTACCCTTTAACTCATAAACCAGTGTTTTTGCCGTTTCAAAAGGGTCTTTAACGGCTAAATTGCTTGATGTGTCTTTGCTAAATCTACTCTGGATGTCAGGGGTAATTAAACCAAGTATACCAACCTTTAAACCGTTAATGTCCTTGATAATATAAGGTTGAAAGGGGGGACTCCCAGTGTTCTTGTCTATTAAGTTGGCGGAAAGGAATGGAAATTTAGCAGATTCTGCCTTCTTCATAAGTGTCTATTAAGTTGGCAGAAAGGAATGGAAATTTAGCCGATTCTGCCTTCTTCATAAGGTACTTTACCCCCAGGGCTAGATCATAATCCCCGATATTGAAGGCACTGCATCCAATCCTGTTGAAGGATTCGATGATCAGGTCTGCCTTTAATCTCAGCTGTTTTTTCAGGGGTTCATCCAGGGAGTAGTCCTTGAAGAGGAGATCACCAGAATCCAGAATGAGGAGGTCGTCCCTTTCCTGTTTCAATTTCTTGATATAGGTTGCCTTCCTGGCAAGACCGCCATGTCTATTATTCCCTCACCCACAGGGGTCAGTTTCACCTCGGACATCATTGGTATAAACAATGGTAATCTGATAAGACTTAGCGGCAAAAGCATTTGTTGAGAGCGCTAAAAGAGAGAGGATAGCTAAGTTTATTATTAAGGTGCAACAGCGGAGGGTGGGTCTTGTTTTTTGATATTCCATTTCTTATTAACCTGCTTATTGTAAAGTAATTTATTAATTAGAAACAAAGTCCCTAAGTTTTTCCCACAACGTGCTACTCAAGGGCGGCGAGGTACGAGATGTCCTTTGCAGCAGAATGTTAGGCCAGCGAAGCATTGACGAATAGCGAATTTAGCGATGTTTTCAAGACTTCAAAAAAGTCCCTTATCACCTTCAAGAAGGAAACAGAAAACGGAGATCCTCCAGAAGGCTGTCCACATTTTTATAGAAACCGGTAGCACCAACAGAGAACCTCATGAGGATTTCGTTTAAAGCTTCCGATATGTATGGATACAGCTTACGCAAGTTGGTGACCCTATGCCTGAACATCAGTGACATGTCGCTTGGAGTCAACGTGTTACTGAAGTATGGATAATTCGATGGCATAAGACGGATGTCGTCTAAAGAATGTCTCCCTTTTCCCACCACCTGCTGAAGGACGTTGCCTAAACAGAATAAGTCATAGTTCAGATAGTCGACTTCATAGTCGAAGTCGATCCATATATAAGTATCCGTGTTCTTTATGATAATGTGGTCGGCCCGGATGTCACCGTGATGTAATCCTTGCTTATGTAAATGTGCAATCGCTTCGATGCACTTCATAAATAGTTGCATACCTTTGGATAACTCCTGGTGGTAGTATTCCTCATGAGACATTTTTTGCTCTCGCAGATATGTATAGAGCGAGGGGCCTGATATGAAGTCAATGATCCGCACTATGTTGCCAGCCGCATCATGCACCGATTGACCGTGCATAAAATTTGGGTGTCGGTGCATCTCTCGAAGAACCGCAGCCTCCTTTTCCGGACTTCGTAAGCATCGAAATGTGGTCTTCGCACCAGTGGTAAGATCAATGGAGGTCTTGACCCAGAACTTTGGTTGCTCGTCCATTCCGAACCGGCCTTCCCGTGCATGGCCAATTACCACGTAGTCGTTGCCTGATAGTCGCAGAATGTCGCCTACGTCGATTGACATGAATTCTGTCGTGTCCTCAAAAATATTGAGCTTGCTCGACACTTCTCTAGTGCTCAATTCGCTGATACGTCTTTTGAGCGCTGATGGTTGTTCGAAAATCATGGACGTGTATCTCCGCGTGTCGAAAAGTTCACCCGAAAATAATATTCGTTTTCCAAAGTTCCTGAAAATTAACCGGTAATAATTTAAACAAATCGGCCTAACGAGTCTGTAGAAAAAGTCCTTTTACAGGGGAGTAGTTTCCTGACCAAGACCGATTTTTTTCAGACTTTTAACTTAGCACAGACGATGCATT
>WOUX01000081.1 GCA_009773075.1 bacterium
TTGTTGACGGCTATTGGTATAAAGAGAGCATCAGACGATTATTTCTTAAGGGGCAGGATATTTAACTGCCCCTTAAGTTTTGGGGTGGATAATATGAAGATAAACATTGAAGAGGTTTCCACTGAAAACGAAGTTGTTAAGAGTAACGCCGATACGTTTGCCTGTGCGTTGCACACAGACAGGAATGTTCAGAAAGAAGGGTATCAAGATGAAGTCATGAAACTAAGAATTGCCCTTGAGGAGCAGGAAAGACAGTACCTGTCTCTCCTTGCCGACTTTGATAATCTTAAAAGGAGGACCGACAGGGATTCAAGATTAAGGGTTCAAGAGGAGAAGGGCGAATTGATAAACAAAATTCTTGAAGTTATAGACAACTTTGAGAGGGCCATAGACTCAGCTAAAAACTATAGACACGATCCCCTCTTTGATGGTATACTATCCATATACAGACAACTCATCTCGGTTATAAGAGAATATAGGGTTGAACGTATAGACTGTTTAGGGAAAGAGTTTGACCCCAATTGATAAGCTCCTACGTCCACCGAAGGTTCATGTAGCTGTGTGAGGAGTTGAGGATTAAGAAATATGGCGGTAAAATATAAAGACTACTATGAAATACTGGGTCTTAAAAGAGACGCCTCAGCAAAAGAGATAAAGAATGCCTATAGAAAGCTGGCCAGAAAGTACCATCCAGATGTCAACCCTGACAATAAGGAAGCAGAAGAGAAATTCAAAGAGATAAACGAGGCTAATGAGGTTCTTGGGGATCCTCAAAAGAAGACCAAATATGATCAGTTGGGACCCAACTGGCAGGCAGGCACTGAATTTAGACCACCCCCGGGATGGGAAGGTGTCGATGTAAGAATGGGTGATTTCCAAGACTTTGCAAGCAGGGGTGGCTTCAGCGATTTCTTCTCTACCCTTTTTGGGCAGGCACAAGGGGGTGGTTTTTCACAAAGAACAGCCAGGAGGAGCAGGAAGGCCAGGGGGGCCGATATTGATGCCGAATTAACAATTCTACTGGAAGATGCATATAATGGTGGAAAACACAGTGTTACTCTTCAGAAAAGTGAAATATGCCCTGATTGTGGAGGGACTACCATAGCAGGTAAGAGAAGTTGCAGCGCCTGCAATGGCAGGGGAATGACAGTGAAACCAAGGCGGCTGGACATCAAAATACCTGCTGGTGTCAAAGGCGGATCCAGGATCAGGTTGACCGGACAGGGAGAAACTGGCATTGGTGGTGGTCCTGCAGGAGACCTGTACCTACAAATTAAATTGAAACCGCATCCTCATTTTACCGTGCTTGACCATGATGTGCAGATTGAACTCCCCTTAATGCCCTGGGAGGCTATAATGGGCACAGAAGTAGAGGTCTTAACTTTAAAGGGGTATGTTAAGATGAAGATACCTCCAGCTACACAGTCAGGGCAGCGCCTCAGGTTGAAGGGTTTAGGCTTGCCCAAGAAGGGCGGAGAGAGTGGGGACCAATATGTAAAGATGAAGGTTGTTGTGCCAAAAAAAGTCAGTGAAAAGGAAAGGGACCTCTATGAAAAGTTGGCTCAACTATATGACAATAAAATAAGTGGTGCAATCTTTGGAAAAACCAGGAGATAGAGGATGGATCCAAATAGACTTACTGAAAAGACAAGAGAGGCGATGAATAACGCCCAGAGCCTGGCGATAAAATACAATAATCAACAGGTGGACACTGAGCACCTGTTTCTAGCCCTGCTGGATCAATCCGATGGTTTGATTCCCAGGGTCTTTGAGAAGATGGGAGCATCTGTCCAAGGTATCCAACAACAACTCCTTCGCCAAATAGAAAACCTTCCCAAAGTTACCGGTTCTGGTGCTGCAGCAGGTCAGATTTATATTACTGCCAGGCTTAACCGGGTACTGGTGGAAGGAGAAGAGGAAGCCAAAAGGCTTAAAGATGAATATGTCAGTGTAGAGCATGTGGTTCTTGGCATACTAAACGATGAAAAAGATGCCATAACCATTCTTTTGAAGGGCTACGGAGTTACCAAAGACGGGTTTTTGAGAGCATTAATGGATGTAAGAGGGAAACAGCGGGTAACATCTCAGACCCCTGAGGACACGTATCAGGCATTAGAAAGATATGGAAGGGATCTGACCAGGGAGGCAGAGCGGGGCAAGCTCGACCCTGTAATCGGGAGGGATGAGGAAATAAGGAGGGTGATCCAGGTATTATCCAGGCGCACAAAAAACAACCCTGTTTTAATCGGAGAACCTGGTGTAGGGAAAACCGCAATAGTAGAAGGATTGGCACAGCGAGTCATAAAAGGGGATGTCCCCGAAGGGTTAAAAGAGAAAAGGGTCATCGCCTTAGACATGGGGGCTTTGATTGCAGGTGCAAAGTACCGGGGAGAGTTTGAAGAAAGGCTTAAAGCAGTATTGAAGGAGATCCAGGAATCAGAGGGTAGGCATATACTCTTCATAGACGAACTCCATACGGTTGTGGGGGCTGGTGCCGCTCCCGGGGCAATGGATGCCAGCAATATACTAAAACCCATGCTGGCAAGGGGGGAATTGCACTGTATTGGGGCAACAACGCTAAACGAATATCGAAAATATGTAGAAAAGGATGCTGCTCTTGAAAGAAGATTTCAACCGGTATTGGTGGACCAACCCAGTGCAGAAGAGACCATATCGATACTTAGAGGTCTAAAGGAGCGATATGAGGTTCACCATGGGGTACGCATCAAGGACTCTGCCCTGGTTTCGGCGGCCGTATTGAGTAACAGATATATATCTGATCGATTCTTGCCTGATAAGGCCATAGACCTTATTGATGAGGCTGCTGCCAGGCTTAGGACAGAGATTGACAGCATGCCTTCCGAACTCGATGAAATAATGAGAAAGATCATGCAATTGGAGATCGAAAGGGAGGCATTAAAAAAGGAAAAAGATAAGGCATCTAAAGAAAGATTGGAAAAGTTGGAAAAGGACCTGGGAGATCTCAAGACCGAAGCAGATTCAATGAAAGAAAGGTGGCAGACAGAAAAGGACGGGATTCAAAAGGTCAGGCACTTTAAGGAAGAAATTGAAAGGATAAAGGTTCAGATTGAGCAGGCGGAGAGGAATTACGATCTCAACAAAGCGGCTGAGTTAAAATATGGCAAACTTATCGAACTGGAAAAGGGACTAAAGGCTGAAGAAGAAAGATATCAACAAAATGGCGATAAAACAAAAAGGTTACTAAAGGAAGAGGTGGATGAAGACGATATAGCTGAGGTAGTAAGCAGGTGGACAGGCATACCTGTCAACAGACTGTTGGAAGGTGAAATTGAAAAGCTCTTACGGCTAGAGGAACATCTTCACAAGAGGGTAGTAGGACAGGATGAGGCGGTAACAGCGGTGGCCGATGCAGTGGTCCGTTCCCGTTCCGGGTTAAAAGACCCCCAGAGACCTATAGGCAGTTTCATCTTCATGGGACCATCTGGAGTGGGGAAAACAGAGCTGGCAAGGACACTGGCCGATTTTCTCTTTGACGACGAGCAGGCTCTGGTACGCATAGACATGTCCGAATACATGGAAAAACATACAGTGGCACGTCTGATCGGTGCTCCACCAGGGTATGTAGGATATGAAGAAGGGGGGCAACTCACGGAGGCAGTGAGGAGAAAGCCATATTCAGTAGTTCTCTTTGATGAAATAGAAAAGGCGCATCATGATGTCTTTAATGTTTTGCTACAGATCCTGGACGACGGACGTCTGACCGATTCCCATGGACGTACAGTAGACTTCAAGAATACAATAGTGATAATGACATCAAACATTGGCAGCCACTATATTCTGGATTATCATGAAATTGATGAAGCAAGTTACGAAAGAATGAAGGGGCTTGTCCTGGAGGCGTTGAGGCAGCATTTTAGACCGGAGTTTCTGAACAGGGTTGACGAGATAGTTGTGTTCCACGCCCTCACTTTGGAACAGTTGAATAAGATTGTAGATATACAGCTTGAGCACCTGCAAAAGCGGCTTTTGGAAAGAAGGATGGTTCTGAAGCTAACGGATGCTGCCAAAGATTATCTGGCTAAGATAGGATATGATCCGACTTATGGGGCTCGTCCTTTGAAAAGGAGCATCCAGGCATATGTGGAAACCCCTATTGCCAAACTCATAATAAAAGGTGATGTTAAAGAGGGGAATGAGGTAGTAGGTGATTATGATGGGAACGTATTGAGCTTTAGTAACAACTCAGGCTGATAGACTGAAGGCTGAAGGCTTTTCGAGATGTTTTATAGACTTCAACCTTCAGCCTAAACACCTGGTTAGTTACGAGGAGGATAAAAAGCCTGCACTGTACAAATCATCCAGACAGGAGGGCTCTCTCTACTTGTCAGAAATTTGGAATAGGGCAATGTGAAGAATGTATTGCCTGCAAAGACCCTCACTTATACTGTAAATTCAGGGACCACTGTATAGCCTGGGAGTTACTTAAGGAGAAAAAGATCGTTCAAGGGAAAAGGTGAAGCTAAAGACGGTTAATAACCTCAAACAATGCCCATTTTGGATTCAGGTATGACGCAAGAGATATCATTACTCATTGCACTTAGTGCTGGAATATTTACCTTTTTTTCTCCTTGTGTGTTACCTCTATTACCCTCTTACATCTCCTTTATAACAGGATGTTCTGTCAATGAACTCTTAGATGAAAAAATACAAAGGACAAAGGCAGAGTATTTTAGGAATATATTCCTGGAAACACTCCTTTTTGTCCTGGGGTTTGGGTTGGTTTTTACAGCTCTGGGGGCATCGGCAACTTATCTTGGCACCTTTCTATTTAACAACAAGAAGACAATTGAGGTAGTCGGGGGTGTAATCGTTATTGCTTTTGGGATACACTTAACCGGAATCTTGAAAATAAAGTACCTGGAATATGAAAAGAGATTCCACCTGAAATATAAACCTACCAACCTCTTCGGTTCGTTGGTTGTAGGGGTAGCATTTGCTATTGGCTGGACACCCTGTATAGGCCCCATATTAGGGGGAATGTTAACATACGCTGCAATGCAGGATACAGTTTATCAAGGTATGTCTCTTTTGGGTGTCTACTCCATTGGATTAGGTATCCCTTTTATCATTACAGGCCTATCTATAGGTGCATTTTTAGGTTTCTTTCAAAAGGTGGTAAAGTATTCAAGGGTTATCTCCATAGCAAGCGGTTTATTGCTTATTGTAGTCGGTATCCTTATTATGACTAATAATCTCAGTATAATCCAGTCTATCTTTGGAGCCTAGATATTTATATCCCGGTCATGGAAGCGGAAGTCGAGAATCGTAAATCGAATAAAAAAACAATTTTCCATATTATCCCAGAACGTATAAATAGCTCTAAGTCTCTTCTTATCCTAAAGAATAATCTCCTTTCTTAAATCCTCTAGCTTTTTTGCATCCTGAGGTATCGTACCCTTAGGTACAAATTCGACCTTGTTAACTCTCACCCGACATCTATTTTGGAAGTCTTTCATAAAAGACTCGGTTATTGCATCTTTGTCTAAATCTTCTTTCTCAAGCTCAAGCTTCACCATTATGATATCTTTCATATCTTCATGAGTAATCCCTTACCTTGACTGCTTCTCCAACTCGCCCTAGAATCTTCGGGATACGATAGGAGGTCCTGCCACAAGGACATGGTTCGTCGGTAAGAGAAGATAGATCACCACTGCCAAATCGAATCCTGGGTAAAATATCATTAAATGTGGTAGTAACTACCAATTCTCCTACCTCACCACAAGGCAGCTGTTTTCCTGTTGCAGGATCAACTATTTCAACAATAAAGTCTTCCTCAATATGCATCCCTGACTTCTCCTCACATTCACATGCCGGTATTCCCACAGGCAGATATGCATAAATCTCTCGGGTATCTATACCGTAGTCCTCTTCTAAACTCCGTCTTACAGGAGATGATCCAAGGGCAAGAGCTCGCTTTATATGGAAATCACGCTTAAAGTTATATCCCAATTCTTCTGCTCTCTTTATAACGGACATGAAGAAGAGGGGGAACCCTGCAAAGAGGGTAGCCTTTAAATCGTACATGATTTGAACCTGGAGATCGGTATTTCCAAATCCGGTGGGTACTACAGTAATTCCCATAGAAGTCAAGATATCGTCAACCAGGAGTCCGGCAGGGACAAAGTGATAGGCTACAGCGTTTATAACTATGTCCCCTCTTTTTGCCCCTACCTTCCACAGCACCTTTTGCGCATGCTTTATATCAGCGTCAGCAAGGGTCTCGTATTGGGGTCCAGGATGAACATAGATTCTCTTCAGGGTTTCATAAGGTACGGTCAAAAAGCCGCCAAAGGGGGGATTCTCCCGCTGCATTTTTATATACTCATCCCTTGTTATTATTGGTATCTTCTCTATGTCCTCGATCCTCTTTATCTGAGAAGGATGGAAACCGGCTTCATCAAATCTTTTCTTCATTGCAGGTGCCTTTTCATAGGCATGTTTGGTTATCCCCCTCAATTTTTCGACAAGGCCCTTCTCCCTTTCCTCAACTGGATGCCATTCTCTCTTTTCAGTATAATCACTCATTTTTCTTCTCCTTTTGATTATCCATTGTAGGTTTATAAATTCCTTTGAGCGATCATTAAAAACCCCTCCTTTATATTAATTTACTCTGAATTGCCAACTCTGCTTGCTCTCTGCTGTAAATACCTGCCCCTTACTACTGACCACTGCCTGCTATAATTCACCATGTACCTGAATATCTCCCGCTCTTTGGCGTATACTGTGTGAGGATATACCAACCTCATTTACCTTCCTTATGGTCGCCATAGGTAAAGGTAAAGCCTCCTATTATTAGTACTCATTAAAAGGATTTTGAAAAAGTATCCCTCGTAAGGATTTTATAGATTTTTTGGGGGATCCACCTTAGCGAGTAGAATTATGGAAAATTTAAGTACTTGAACTCTAAGGAAGAGTTAACCTATTGAAAAATAACAGATGGCTTTGACACCATAGAGTCTTTACTACCTGCATAGGAGGATGGACATTGGAATAGTAGGTTTCATTCCGCTATTCCATTATACCAATTGTAAGTGGAACGAACTAAGTTCAAAATTGGCAGGGTATTAATACCCTGCCAACGGAGTATCCTTTATATAAATAGGAGCAATGCCTATTTATATGTTATTGCCTTGCTTCCAATAAAGGGTAAAAGTTTAGGCTAAGATTCAAACTCCTTCAGAATATCAGAAACCTTAAAAGCGACATATTTGATCTTGAATCTGTTAAGCTCCTTAATGTTGTGATAGGAGTTAAGACTGTCTTCATCAATGATAAGCGAGGGGATAATATCCATTATGGGTACACCTTTATCTTCGGCGTACCTCTTAGCCCAAAGGGATACATCCCTGAGTCCAAAGAAAGGGCTCTGTTTGTAATTTATCTTAACGATGTAATCTCTTCCTTCTGTGTCAGCAAATATCATATCTGTACGAACACCACGGGCACTAGTAAGTTTATAATCAGTCACCAATGTGTCCCGATTAATCTTAACACCTAAGTACTTTTCAACCAGTTCCGGTTTCCTCTGAAAAAGTTTAATCACGTCCTCCCATTTAATCTCTTCTTCTTTCATCTACTCCTCCTCCATTTTGACTTTAAAGAGGCTCTCATCCTCTTCTCTCTCCTTTACCACTGATTTGAGATGCCTTATGTAAATAAGGGAGTTAAATACTTCAGCATAAATAAAGGATACCCCCACCTTCAGGTGAGGGTATCCTTATATGTTTCGCTCT
>WOUX01000335.1 GCA_009773075.1 bacterium
AGCCTGTTCACCAGTCGCTGTCCTCCCTGTACCTATGGCCCATACAGGCTCATAGGCAATGATTACATCTTCCATGTCTGAAGGAGAAAGACCGGACAGGCCTGTTTTAACCTGTGTTTCAATTAGACTAAAAGTCTCTCCTGCCTCTCTCTGTTGAAGGGTCTCCCCGACGCAAAAAATAGGTGCTAGACCATGTTGCAGGGAAGCCAGTATTTTTTTGTTGACAGTCTCATCGGTTTCACCGAAGTATTGCCTGCGTTCAGAATGACCGATAATGACATACTCACATCCAACATCTGACAACATTTTCGGAGACACAGCACCTGTATATGCCCCTTCTTCCTCCCAGAATACATCCTGAGCTGAAACGTGTATATTGAAACCTTTTGTCTCCTTAACTACATGATAGATTGCTAAAAACGGAGGGGCAACCACAATCTCCACATCTATAACATCTGCTATTAGACTCTTGAGATCGGATATGAACTCAACCGCCTCAGAAACGGTCTTATTCATCTTCCAATTTCCAGCGATAACTGCTTTTCGCACTATTAAATCCAATCTAGACAGTATCTTTCACGTTATCCTTTGTTTTTCAATGCCTCGATCCCCGGGAGAGGCCTGCCCTCCAGCAAATCTATAAAGGCGCCTCCTCCACCAGTGGATATGTAAGACATCTTGTTTAATTCTCCAGCCTCGTTGACAGCTACATCTGTGTCTCCACCACCAACAATAGTCAGTGCATAAGAATTGGCAACATTACTTACCATTGCAGATGTCCCCCTGCTGAAGGCGTCCATCTCAAAGACCCCCATAGGCCCATTCCAGATAATGGTCTTGGCATCCTGCAGGGCTTGAGCAAAAAGTGTGGTGGTAGCAGGACCAATATCCAAAGCCATCCAGTCTTTAGGTATCTCCTGGACTGTAGTGATCTTGGTCTCCGCCTCAGAGTCAAACTTATTTGCAACAACACAATCCACAGGCAGATAGAACTTTACATTCTTTTCCTTCGCAGATTCCAAAATCTTGCGTGCAGTATCTATTAATGTATCCTCAACCAATGATTTTCCAACATCATATCCAAGGGCTTTAAGAAAGGTAAATGCCATCGCTCCCCCAACTATTATCTTATCCACTTTCTTGATAACATTTTCCAACGCACTCAATTTATTCGAAACCTTGGCACCTCCTATGATAGCTACCAGTGGTCGGGCCGGATTCTCCATCGCCCTGGCAAAGTAATTAAGCTCCTTCTTCATCAAAAATCCGGCACCACACACATCGAAGAATCTGGTTACGGCAACCACTGAGGCATGAGACCTGTGAGACATGGCGAAGGCGTCATTGATATACACATCTGCTAACCCGGCTAGCTCTTTTGCAAAATTCTCATCATTTTCCTCTTCTCCGATGTGAAATCTCAGGTTCTCCAGGAGGACAACATAATTGGAATTCATATCATCAACAATCTTCTCTGCCTCATCACCAATACAGTCCTTGGTCATAACAACATCTTTCTTTAATAACCTCCCCAGCCTTCTGGCTACCGGTTCCAAACTCAGTTTTTTATCAACCTTCCCTTTCGGTCTGCCCATATGGGATGCCAGAATCACCTTAGCCCCTTCATCGAGGGCATAATTTATCGTTGGAAGGACCCCTCTTATCCTGGTATCATCAGTAATGTTACCCATTTCATCAAGGGGGACATTGAAATCGACCCTTATAAATAATCTTTTCCCACGAATATCCAGATCGTTTATATATATTATCGACACCCCATCCTCCTCTCTGTCAATCCAGCTTCTCTCCCATATAGGCAGCAAGGTCAACCATTCTGGTAGAAAACCCGCTTTCATTATCATACCATGCTAAAACCTTTACCATGTTCCCACCAATGACGCTGGTAGTTGGTGCATCTACCCTCATCACAATACAAAAGAATACCTTTCAGATCTTCCTCTGATGCCTTTTTTAACGCACCATTCACCTCTTCCTTGGTTACGTCCCGACTGAGATCAGCTACCAAATCCACCAGGGATACATTTGGTGTAGGCACCCTGATGGCCAGCCCATCCAGTTTGCCTTTCAGTTCGGGTATAACCTGGGCAACTGCCACAGCAGCACCAGTAGTTGTTGGAATCATGGATAAAGCTGCTGCCCTGGCCCTCCTAAGGTCCTTGTGTGATCCATCCAGTAATCTCTGATCCATAGTATAGGAATGGATTGTGGTCATTAGCCCTTTTACTATGCCAAAGTTTTCGTGCAAAACCTTTGCAACAGGAGCCAGACAATTAGTGGTACAGGAGGCATTGGATACCACGTGGTGTTTGAAGGGGTCATAGCTTCTTTCATTAACTCCATATACCAGAGTAGCATCAACGCCCTTGCCAGGAGCTCCGATAATTACCTTCTTTGCCCCGGCAACAAGATGTTGTGAGGTGCTTTCTCTGTCTCGAAATTTACCTGTAGTCTCCATGACAATGTCAACTCCCAGTTCTTTCCAGGGAAGTTCACTGAGATTACCAGTTACCTTTGTTGTCTTAATCTCTTTACCGTTGACAACAATTGCCTCACCTTTCTGCTTAATTTCACCAGGGAAAGACCTGTGCACTGAATCGTACTTAAGAAGATGGGCTATGGATTTGGTATCACCCCTGGTATTAATAGCGACTATGTCAACATCATCCCTGTTAACAGCCGCCCTGACAATATATCTCCCTACCCTCCCAAAACCATTAATAGCTAATTTTATAACCATAGTACACTCCTCCTTAAGGAATATATGAATTCGTTCATCCTGAAAAATGCGGCATAGAACCCGCGTAAACATTGATACTGTTCTTTGAAAACTGAAGAAAGTTGTGGATTTTAGTTGTTTTTATCT
>WOUX01000082.1 GCA_009773075.1 bacterium
GTATGGTACCAGCCGTCTCTTATCTTTTCTGCTGTTGCCTCAGGGTTTTTATAATAACCGGAGAAGATCCCGGGGTTCTTTACAACAATCTCGCCATTAACGATCTTTACCTCACACCCCTCGATAGGGGTTCCAACGCTGTCGTATTTAAAATCGGTGCTTCTTGGAATTGTTACAAGGCTTGCCTCTGTAGAACCATAGATGTTCTTGAGATTTAAGCCTAAGGCGTGGAAGAATCGTATAATATCAGGGCTTACCGCTGCCCCTGCAGTATAGCCCACCCTGGCCCGTGCAAACCCCATCCTGTGTCGCAATGACCGGAGTGCGATAAGGTTGGCAAAAAGATACAATCCCCTCCATAAGATATTGGGATTTCCCTTCTTTTCTGCAAAGTCTGTCATCCTAAGACCAATCTTCATTGCTATATCGAACAGCAGCTTTTTCCACCGTAAGGTATCAGCCATCTTTACCTGTATCTCAGAAACCAGATTTTCCCATAACCGTGCGCTGTAAAACAGGATTTGGGGTCCAAGGTCTACAATGTCTTCATGGATCGTTCCAGCTTCTTCAGGGAAACTGACACACAGGGCACCATCCAAACCTGAAGCTATTCCAAGAAACTGCTCTGCTGCCCATGCTGGCGATACATAGGAAAGATACTCATCGGTTTCCTCCCAGGGGTCCACAGATCTGATCCCACGACCGAAGAAGATGACGCTGTCATGGGTCATCATGGCCGCCTTGGGAAGCCCTGTCGTACCTGAGGTATAACAAAAGCAGGCTATATCACTCCCCTTCCCTTTCCTTATGTTATCTTCAAAGATACCCGGGTGGTCTATCTCGTGCTTCTTGCCCAGTTCTTCCAGGCCTTCAAAACTCAAAAGGATAGGGTCATCATATGACCACAGCCCTTTAGGGTCCCAGTATATGACCTTTTTAACATTTGGTATCTCATTTTCTTCCTTGAGATTGAGAAGCTTATCGCACTGCTCCTGGTCCTCTGCAAATACGAAGGCGGCATCTGAATGATTGACATAGTATTTCACCTCGTCATCCATGGAATCAACAAATATCCCTATAGCCGCCCCCCCTGCCGATTGCACAGCCAGCTCAGCCCAGTAGTACTGAGGGTCATTATCTCCTATTATGCATACCTTGTCTCCCTGTTTCAGGCCAAGGCTGATCAATCCCAGAGAACACCATTTTACATGTTCGTAGTATTCCTTCCATGTATATGTAAGCCATAACCCAAAATCCTTCTTGCGCATGGCTACTTTTTTATCACCGTACTTCAAGTAGTTCCTGAACATCAATTTCGGAAGGGTATCATTGCTCTTATCTATATCCATGCCTTTCTCCTTCGACAAAAGAATCTATTTAACCAAGCCACCTCTTTCTCCTCTTGTAGTGCTTTATGGTCTTGTAACTCTTCTTCTCCCCAACCTCAGTGAGTCCCATATAGAACTCCTTGATGTCCTCATTCTCCAGCAGCTTGGGACCGGTATCATCCAATACTACCCGCCCGTTTTCCATTACATAGCCATAATCTGCAATCTGGAGGGCTGCTCTGGCATTCTGTTCCACAACCAGAAGGGATATCTTCTCCTCCTTGTTCAGTCGTTCTATGATATTGTATATTTCTTTAACCAGCATGGGAGCCAATCCCAAAGAGGTTTCATCCAGCAGCATCAGCTTAGGACGAGACATGAGCCCTCTGCCGACCACGAGCTGTTGCTGCTCACCACCTGAAAGATAGCCTGCTGTTTGATTACGGACATCCTTCAACCTCGGAAAGAATTCATATATCTTGTCTATATCCTTCTTTAACTCCCCCCGGGTGGGGTTTCTCCCTATAGCACCGGCTATCAGATTCTCCTCTGCCGTTAGTTGTTCCAGAGTCCGTCTTCCTTCCATTATTTGAACGATCCCCATATCCACTATGGCTTTGGTTCTCAGTCCATCAATCCTTACACCATTGTACTCGATGGAGCCATCGGTAACCTTCCCCTCCTCGGGATACAGCATACCTGATATAGCCTTGAGGGTGGTGCTTTTGCCTGCCCCATTGGCGCCTAATAATGAAACGATCTGTCCTTCAGGCACCTCTATGGTAACCCCCCTCAGTACCAGAATGACATTTTGATATTTTACTTCGATGTTGTTTAATACAAGCATCTATATACCTCCGTTACTAGTACTCTTCCTCTCCCAGATATGCCTTGATAACCGCTTGATTATTCTTGATTTCATCAGGGGTACCTTCGGCAATCTTCTTTCCCCAGTCCAGGGCTACAACCCTCTCAGCAATGCCCATTACCACATCCATCTCATGTTCCACAAGGACGATAGCCGGTGATTCCTTGATGACGGTCTCCCATTTGGCTTCTCTGATATCGAGCACATATCTCGCCATGTCTTCCTTCTCCTCCATATTCATCCCGGCCATAGGTTCATCGAGGAGGAGTACCTTAGGCTCCATGGCCAGTGCTCGCCCCAGTTCCACCCTTTTTCTTACCCCATAGGGGAGCACACCTACATGCTGGTGCCTATAAGGCTCCAATTCCAGGAAGTCCATAATATACTCTACCTGTCTTCTATGTTCGACCTCGGTCTTTAGTGCCGGACCGAAGTACAAAAACCCGGACAGAAAGCTCTGCTTCATCATGATATGCCTGCCTGAAAGGATATTATCTACAGTGGAAAGCCCTCTATAGAGGGCAAGATTCTGAAATGTCCTTGCGACCCCCATGGCAGCGATCTTACTGGGCTTAATATTATTAATCCTCTTTCCCTTAAGATAGATATTCCCCCTTTGAGGACGATAAAACCCGGATATAGAGTTAAGAATGGATGTCTTTCCAGAGCCATTGGGACCAATAAGTGCCAATATCTCATCCTTCTTAATATCTATATTCACTCCTGCCAGTGCCTGGACCCCTCCAAATGATAAATAAATGTCTTCTAGTCTTAAAATAACTCTATTTTCTTGCATAGCTATTACACCTGACTTTTATGTTTGATTTTTCTCCCAACTAACTGGGAGAAAGTGGTCCATGATTCGAGGGTTCAAGGATTCAAGTGTTTGTAATTTTTAAGCATTTCACTCGAATCCTTGAATCCTTATCATCGATCAACTAATTTGGAGATGATCCTTATGTTTTTGTGACTTAATTGAAACTAAAAACGTTTCTTGAGGCAGGGGATTGAGATTTAGCATGAATAGGCGCTATAGAATCAAAACAGATTTCACATAGGAAACATCAGCCGCAAATCAGATAGCAAAAACCCCTATTTATTTCGAAACTATACAATTAAAAAAATGAATGAAGGCTCACTCAAAATGAGCGATTGCAATCGAAATTCAGTTTTTATCACGGCAGTATTTATTCTGTCAAGAAAAAAAATGATCATATACATTATACATTCTTGTATTCAATTTAATTAACAAGCCCTATCAGGCAACAGTGATCTAACCATTTTTACCGCTTTAAATCTTTTATCCAAGGCTACCGGCTTCTTTACCTCTCATGGTCTTTCTAAAAAACTCACTTTCAACAGTTAATCTGTCTATGCTATCCTTTCTTATAATTTCTACTTTTGGAAGAGACTCTGGATAGATATGTAAAAGCTGGTCGATTAACATTCTGTCTAGACTATGTCTTTTAATGGAGTCAATAGACCAGTCACCTGCAAGTTCCATAACCATCTCCTTTCCCCACATGGAAAAGATGTCTGCTATAATTGATATAACAATAGTATGGCCCGATATACAGGCAATTTCTGCTTTATTTACAGCATACCTGTTACCATTAAAAGAGACTGCCACCCCGCCGTTCCTTTTAACCAGATCCAACGCCTGGGCATCCGTAATACTATCTCCTATATACATCACATCCTGGAGATCGTTTCCTGTCGCTTTGAGGCTATCTAGTATTGCGTTAGCCTTTTCAATACCACCAACAGGATTTATCTCCTTTAACATCTCTCCAGATTCCATCGATAAGATATCTTCCCAGAAGAATCCATCCAGTCTTTTTACTGCTTCTTTCACATTATCCGGGAGATCATAGAAACCCCCAACATTCGCAGGAAACTCCAATTCAGGCAATGAATCTATCTCTTCACGGATATCTTTCAGCCTCTCAATTTCATCTAAGTCTATCATGTACTTATCTAAATCGAGTTTGGTGCAATAGATATGTCTTTTATCAAAACCTATGTAATCGCAAAGGGCATTTAAATAAGGCTCATAACTCGTACTGATTATGAAAGATGGCATCCTGCTGCCAATATATTTCAATGTAGCGTCTGCCCCTGGGACAATGATTATATTGTTGGCACTATATTCCGTAATGGTCTTATTGGAAGCCCCATATGCCTTCAGAAAGGGCAAAATCAACTTAAGGGTGTCTCCAGCTTTATACCCTGGTGGTTTCACCATATCTGCAAGAATATCATCGTATTTGCTTATCTTGGCAAAGAAACGATCTCCATTGGGTATAAAATGTTTCGTCAATTCATAAGCATTATCATTTAACGATATGGGGCCTTCGCAGTCTGTGTTGAATTGTTTTGATCGCATTAGCAAGCCTCTATCTCCTCATTCAAACATAACCCATCTTTTATTGCCTCGTTACCCATAAATAATCTTTTATTCTCAAACCTTATCCTACCCTCTGCAAACGCCTTGATTGTTTTGATTAAAAGGGGCTGTTCCCTTATAAATCCGTGCCTTCTGATTTCCATAAAAAGTTCATTTCTTTCACCATCCTCTTTCATAATCTGGGCAAGGCTTTTGTCCTTTAGCCTTCTGTTTAAGTTGTTCCAAAGCTTATTGAATACAGAGCGTTTGATAGGAAAGGTACAGTATGTGACTGGAGGGCCTTTATCCAGTTCACTTGTGACTAGGTGTATCATAACACCAGTTGTATCTGCCCTTGAATCTATCAGTTTCCATATTACTTCTTGCCATGTGCCGGAGGGACCGCCAGGTGCTGCTGGATGAAGGTTTATCATATCCAATTTCTCACACATCTTACTACTGACTACCAACATATAACCCGCCAGAATATTTAAGTCGGTTGTATATTTAGCCAGCCTTTTTATAATCTCATTATCATACTTTCTCCTCCACTTCTCCAGAACAACGGGATTGGTTATTCCCATCCTTCTCATATCGGGGTTAAAGTCCTTCGAAGAGTAACAAATTAAATCAATATCGTAATCTTTCACCATCTTCAAAAATCGATCGCTCTCTTCACTTTCTCCTAATGTCCTGTTGCAAAATACAAAAGATAGGCTGGCCTTTATTTCGCCTACCTTCATACTATTATAGATTGTTCCTAATAGGTCTCTTGCAGCCTTATCACGGCCAGTAGAGAACCATCCAATTTTAAAGACCATAATTTATATTCTATATAGGAAGCTGGAAGAAAAGTCAATATGTTGAAGATATTAGTGTTTTCAATAAATAGGGATACGGAATAACATCGTACCCCCCTTTAGATTTTTGATCAAGTTTTTTTATGAACAGTTCATCCAGGAAGACAGGTGGTAATGCGACAACATTC
>WOUX01000083.1 GCA_009773075.1 bacterium
CTATCATAAGACCCTCTAAGAGTCAATACATTTTTACCGTATTTTCTCATTATTTTCAAAGAGTTATACACCGTTAGGGGCTTTTTGCAGTAGACTCAATCATATATTCGTCCTTTTTGGGATTGAGCATTTTAACACACATATCGATTACATGACGGGGTGTAAAATATTGTCCTTTCTCGCCTTTTGAAGATTTACTAACCAAATATTCAAACGCCTCGTCAATAACCTGTAAATTTGAATTAAAAAGCTTTACATCTTGAAGGCTTGATATACATATTGAAAGATGAGAGGGCGAAAGGTCAATCTTACTTTCATCGGGAAATACACCAATCCATTTCTTCTTGGCTTCATCAAATAGTTTTTGAATTTTTTCCTTCAATTCACCTTCCGACTGCCCGGTGTTTCTAAATTCCAGAACTCTGAATGATGAATCATCCACTTCTTGAATTGCTTCTTTGATTTCATCAAAAGAATTTTCTTTTACTTTCCGGCAATTATCTCTCAGCTCGGCAATCATCGGATAATTTTTATCCTTTAAAAAATAATTGACAATCACTCTGTCCTGCTGGCTTTTGTGTTCATCATACAATTTCGTAAATATAAGTTTAAAAACTTCTTCAAACACATCGACTCCAGCGTTGGCAAGGACTTCGTCTTCCATATCCTGAATAATTGTTTTAAGGGATTTCCCTTCGGATGGAATTTTATCTTTAATAATAAGGTCTTTAAGTGTATATCGTTCTTTGAGAATATCGGCAAGGGTCTGGCTGGCATTTGGAATATCGGTTATATCCTCAAAGAAATTAGGGTCTTTCCGGTTATAGTGTGAAATCTGTCCGCCATTTGTCCATACACCGATTGGAGCCCCTGTAGCATGACAATATGATTTAAGCTGTTCCTTGCCATCCTTGAGTTTTGGCTTTTTTACCTCAACGATGATGTATTCAACCGTCGGTCTGTCTTTATCAAAGACAACAATATCAGATGACTTTGTTTCCCTACCAAACTGAACAGGGTGTTCAAAACGTATCCGTTTTTTAGGATAGATGTAATCATTGATGAGCTTAACGGCATAAAGCTGGCGAACGACTTCTTCGGGTTTAAGCTGGATTTCTTTTCCGCGGATAATGCACTCTACATAAGGTTTTCCATTCTTTTCAATAATTCTTTTTTCAAGTTCAGCTATTTCTTCAGGTGTGAATATTGAAAGGTTATATTGTGAATCTTTTAATATGGATATTAAAGTAATTTTATTTTCTCTTTCTACCATAATTAGGTCTTCTTTTTTAAAATTGAAAAGATGATAGGGACATTTCTCGAATTATCATTTATTTACAGCCAATTAGAAGATAATTATTGACACGGTCGAAACCAAGGTGAGTTAACATTTAGCCTCCTCCACAACTTAACTCATTTTGCTTTTTCCGTTTTCCTAGAGTAAGAAGCCTTTCTCTCTTTCACCTCAAAGCCTATTTTTCTTCTGGGCTTTTCAGGCGGAGCCATTAAAACGTGTATTGCATCAAAGACAACCTTAAACTGCTCGTCATATTTCTTTTCCAGTGCAACTAACTTACGTTCGAGATCTTTGTGTGCGGATAACATTTGCCGTAATCTAACGAAAGTACGCATGATCTGAACATTAACCTGAATGGCTCGATCACTGTTAAGTACACTTGAAAGCATGGCTACGCCCTGTTCCGTAAAGGCCATGGGGAGATATCTTCTTCCACCTCGTCCGGGCTTTGAGGTCACAATTTGTGACCTCAAAAATGCAACCTCCTGCTGGACAAGAGTAAACATAAAATCAGAGGGGAAACGTTTGGATTTAACCTCTTACAAAACTTCACTGACCCCTTTCAATCTTTCCATATCCTTGTCAAAGGACACAACTTTCTTATCCCTTTCGCCACAGCTATTAGCTTTTTACCAAAAGTAGTTCTGAAAAGTCAAGGAAAGAGATACTTGACAATTCCATCTTCTTGAAATAGTGTTATTTTACTCAGGGAGAGGCGGTGAGTAAGGGCTGGGATGAATTTTTTTCTGGTGATAATTCTTGCCATTTTAGTTGTTAACTATCTTTTAGGTTTGATCGTTGATACATTGAATGTGCGGCGTGTGAGAACCGATTTGCCTGAAGAATTTGAAGGCTATTATGATGCCGAGAAGTACAAAAAATCCCAGGAGTATCTCCGAGAAAATACCCGGTTTGGAGTAATCAGTGATACCGTTATTACGCCGATTAGCATTGCCTTTATACTCTTTGGAGGATTCAATATCGTTGACAAGTTCGCGCGAGGCTTTGATCTGGGGAGTATCCTAACAGGCTTGATTTTTGCGGGGACACTTCTGTTCGCTTCCCAGATACTCCTCACTCCCTTTTCCATCTATAGTACCTTTGTCATTGAAGAAAAATACGGTTTCAATAGAACAACGCCCAAAACATTTATTCTGGATATCCTGAAAAGCTGGCTTTTGGCTGCAGTGATTGGAGGGGTCATTTTCTCATCTGTTTTGTGGCTCTTTGAAAAGGCAGGGGCACCTGCCTGGTTCTATTGCTGGATTGCGGTAACGGTATTCCAGGTATTCCTTACTTTTATTGCGCCGGTTACTATTATGCCTCTTTTCAACAAATTTATCCTGCTGGAAGACGGGGCGCTCAAAAGTGCCATTGAAGAATATGCCAGATCACAAGATTTCAAGATCAAAGGCGTTTTCACCATGGATGCATCAAAGCGCTCCACCAAGTCAAATGCCTTTTTTGCCGGTTTTGGGAGATTTCGCAGGGTCGTTCTGTTTGATACCCTCATTGAAAAGCATACGGTAGAAGAGCTTGTTTCCGTTCTTGCACACGAAATCGGTCATTACAAGAAGAGGCACATACTAAAGTCTATCGGTATCTCTATCCTGACGACTGCCCTGATGTTTTTTATTCTATCTCTGTTTATGAATAACAGAGAATTATTTGCAGCGTTTAAGATGCAGGAGATTTCCATCTATGGGAGTCTCTTCTTTTTCGGTTTTCTCTATCACCCTATAGGGATGACTCTCTCCATTTTCGGGAATATGCTATCCCGAAGACACGAATACCAGGCAGATGCATATGCGGTGAAGACCTATAATAGACCTCAATCCATGATTACAGCCTTAAAAAAGCTGAGTGTTGAAAATCTCTCAAACCTGACTCCCCACCCACTCAAGGTATTCCTGAGTTACAGTCACCCCCCTGTCCTTGAACGAATCCATACTATCAGGAAACTCTATCTAGAGACCTTGCACAACCTACCGAGAGCTTTGAAGAAGTACCCCTGAGAGCGAATTCATAGATTTTTTGGGGAACCCATCTTAGCGAGCGGAATGTAGAAAATTTACATGTTTGATCCCGAAGGGTGAGTTTGTGAATTCAAGTCTTCGCAGGGCTTCTTCGAAGGGCGAATCTTGCGAAGCAAAATTTTCAATGGAGCGAGCTTAGATGGGTCAAAAAATGTATGCTGAAGCGAAAAGGGGCACTTTTTCGAAGTTCTCCAACTATCAGACGTCAGCTTTTATCTTGCCATATGCCGTCTGCTAATAGCTGGTTAGTTACTGTATTACAATAGGATGCTTCTTCCTGTACTCGAGCCTATTAAGAGCATTCACAAATGCCTTAGCGCTCGCCATAATGATATCTGTATCAGCGCCCTGCCCAGTTACCTGAATGCCGTTCTCCTCTAATCTAACTGTAACCTCTCCCAGGGCATCAGTCCCTCCGGTGATGGAGTTTACGGAATATCTAACCAATTTGCTTTCTGTCCCTGTAATCTTTGAGATGGCTTTAAAGGTGGCGTCCACAGGCCCTCCCCCAAATCCAGCTTCCTGGACAATCTCTCCTCCCACCTCAATCTGAACTGTAGCCACTGGCACAGTGACACTCCCGCTGATTACATTCAGATATATTAATTTATAGGTGTCTGGAATTCTTAAGATTTCATCTATGATTATGGCCTCTATATCCGCATCAAAGACCGTCTTCTTTTTGTCGGCTAATTTCTTAAAGCGCTTAAATGCAAGGTTAAGGTTTTCCTCTGACAATTCATACCCAATTTGTTTCAGCCTTTCACGAAATGCGTGTCTCCCTGAATGCTTGCCTAAGACCAAGGTGCTTTGAGATACACCTATAGATTCCGGGGTCATTATCTCGTAGGTCGTCTTCTCCTTAAGCACTCCGTCCTGATGTATCCCCGATTCGTGGGCAAAGGCATTACTGCCGACAATGGCCTTATTTGGTTGTACGGGTACGCCTGTAATATGAGCAAGCAGCCTGCTTGTGTTATATATGTGTTCTGTACGAATATTGGTATCACATTTGTGGAAGTCTTTTCTCGTTCTAAGGGCCATTACAATCTCCTCTAAAGAGGCATTTCCTGCCCTTTCACCTATACCGTTTATAGCGCACTCAACCCTCCTGGCCCCATTTTTAATTCCAGCCAGAGTATTTGCCACAGCCAGTCCAAGATCGTTATGGCAGTGGATACTTATACAGGCCTTGTCGATATTTGGCACTCTTTCCCTGATATGCTTTATCAATGAGCCGAACTCCTCCGGGATGGCATAGCCAACCGTGTCTGGAATATTGATAGTTGTTGCTCCCGCGTCTATTACTGCCTCAAATATTCTGCACAGGTAGTCTACATCGCTTCGGGTTGCGTCTTCGGCAGAGAATTCAACATTTGTTGTGTATCCTTTGGCATGCTTCACGGCCTTCACAGCAGCATCCAGCACATCTTCTTTACTCTTCATTAATTTATATTTGAGGTGTATATCCGATGTAGCGATAACAATATGGATAAGGGGATCTGGGGTTTCCTGATATTCTTAGCAATCTCTCTGACTGCTAAAAAATCTCCTTCGGAGCTGATGGGGAAACCAGCTTCAATAATATCTACATTTAGCTTTTCCAGTTGCTCCGCCACCCTTAGCTTTTCAGCAACATTCATGCTGAAACCAGGCGACTGCTCACCATCCCTTAAGGTAGTATCGAATATCCTTATAATCTCTGTCATCCTCTTCGCCTCATTATCTATGGATCCAAAACCTCACTCTCTTTCTCGCTCAACTTTTCAGCTGCCTTTCTTTTCCGGTAGAATATCATAGTTACAGGGCCAGATAGAGCATAGGATAGAAAAAGGGTGAACAACATAATCTGTGGCTTGGCTACGACAACCATAAGGATAAGAACTAAGGTTACTAAAAAACTGAAATGCCTCCTCTTCAGTAAACCGAGGTCTTTAAAGCTGTTGTACTTGACGCTGCTCACCATCAAAAATGAGAGCATATAGATCATAACCAGGACAGTTATGTGTTTGGTGTCTTCATCATAACCAAGGTAATAAAAGAACAGTACTGTTGATGCTATAAGGCTTGCTGCTGCCGGTATGGGAAGCCCGTTAAACTTGTCACTTTTAACATTAGTCACCTGGACATTGAATCTGGCCAGTCGAAGTGCCCCACATGCAACATAAAGGAAGGCTGCCAACCAGCCAAACCTTCCGAATGGTACCAATGCCCACGAAAAGACAAGCAACCCTGGCGCTATCCCAAATGCTACCAAATCTGCGAGAGAATCGTATTCAACACCAAATCTGCTCGTACTTCCGGTAAGTCTTGCAATTCTGCCATCGAGCCCATCGAATAGGAGCGAAACCAGTATAGCACAGGCAGCGTATTGAAAGTTACCATCCAAAACCGAGATAATCGCATAAAACCCTGAGAGCAGACTTACAGTGGTAAAAAGATTCGGCAGCACATAGATGCCTTTTTTCATACCATCTTTCTTTTTCCTTTTTCTTCTTTTTCTCATGTCAAATACCCCAGTATTGTTTCTCCACCCTTCACCCGTTGGCCGATCTTGACATCGATTTTAGTCTCTAAAGGTAAAAAGATGTCCACACGAGAACCAAAGCATATTAGACCAAATCTCTGCCCCCTTACTACGGCGTCTCCCTTTTTAATCCAACAGATAATCCTCCTTGCAACCAATCCGGCAACCTGGACAAAAAGGACCTTCTTGCCATTCTCTGTTTCCATCAGTAATGCGTTATGTTCATTTAACAGAGACGCCTTGTCAAAATTTGCTGAAAAGAACTTTCCTTTTTTATAAAATACGTCTGTTATTCTACCAGATGTTGGTATTCTATTTATATGAACATTAAAAATAGACATAAATATACTGATCTTAATTGTCTTTCCGCCCAAGAACCGATCTTCCAGATACTCCCCTGCATGGATAACCTTACCGTCAGCCGGAGCTACGACAGAGCCTTCGAAGTCTGGTATACTTCTTTTTGGGTTACGGAAGAAGTATACCAGAAATAGATCGATTAAGATTAGCAGGAGGGTAATGTAAACTGGGAGTAAGAATCCAAGAACTATTGTAAGTATGGAAAGAGGGATAACAAGCAGAAGCCCCTCTTTGACAATAGGAAATTCCGTAAATCGCAAGGCTAACCCTTCTTTCCAATCCAACCCATCATGCTGCGGAGTTTCTTCCCGACTACTTCTATAAGGTGTTCACCGTCCTGCTTTTTCAAGGCGTTATAGACAGGCCGGTTTGCCTGGTTTTCCAGTATCCATTCCCTGGCAAACTTCCCGTTTTGTACCTCTTCCAGGACCTTTTTCATCTCTTTTCTTGTGTCCTGATTGATTATCCTTCTTCCAACCATCAGGTCTCCGTATTCGGCAGTATCGCTCACTGAGTATCTCATATAACTGATTCCACCTTCATAAAACAGGTCCACGATGAGTTTCAGTTCATGAAGACATTCAAAATAGGCTATTTCCGGCTGATACCCGGCTTCAACCAGCGTATCGAAGCCCGCTCTGACTAATTCTGAAACACCTCCACATAGGACACATTGTTCGCCAAAAAGATCCGTTTCGGTCTCTTCCTTAAAGGTTGTTTCAATCACCCCTGCCCTGGCTGCTCCTATCCCTTTTGCATAGGCCAAAGCCGTATCTTTTGCCTTCCCGGTATAATCTTGAAAAATAGCCACCAAAGCCGGAACCCCAGCACCTTTTTCATATTCTCTTCTCACTAAGTGCCCGGGCCCTTTAGGAGCTATCATAATTACATCTATATTGTTGGGTGGAACAATCTGGCCAAAGTGTATATTGAATCCATGAGAGAATACCAGAGTCTTTCCTTTAGTTAAATTGGCTCTCACTTCATTTTGGTATAATTTGGCCTGGACATCATCCTGTGCCAGGATTTGTATCACATGAGCTTTAGCTGATGCATCCGAGGCGCTAATAGGCTTAAATCCATCCTCTATGGCCTTTTCATAGTTTGGTGTTCCTTTAAGTTCAGCAACTATTACATCAATGCCACTATCCCTTAGGTTTTGAGCCTGGGCATGCCCTTGACTGCCATATCCAATAATAGCTATCTTTTTCCCTTTCAGGGTCTCTAACTTTGCATCTTTTTCATAGTATATAACTGCCATTGTTCCTCCTCTTTAAAACAGTCATTCTAAAACATATTCAATAAAACATTTAAATCCCTTTACTGCCCCGGGATATAGCTACCTTACCCGTCCGCACAACCTCTTTTATTCCCATAGGTTTAAGAAGATCTATTATTGCTCGAATCTTATTCTCATCTCCTGAGACTTCTATAGTGTATGACTTTGGAGTTACATCAACTATTTTCCCTCTAAAGATATCGACGATCCTGAGAATCTCAGCCCTAGAAGATGATTCAGCCGTAACCTTTATCAGTATCATCTCCCTGTCAACATAATCACTGCCAAAGAAATCAACAACCTTGATTATGTCTACAAGTTTATTCAACTGTTTGGTTATCTGTTCTATAACCTGATCATTGCCCCTGGTTACTATAGTCATCCTTGAAGTAGATGGGTCAAGGGTCTCTGCAACGCAAAGGCTCTCTATATTAAATCCCCTGCCGCTGAAAAGACCTGCTACCCTTGCCAGAACACCAGGCTGATTCAAAACGAGGGCCGATATAGTATGGCTCATATCCAAAATCTCCCTGCACATCAGACTAACAACATTTCCTTAAGGGGTGCGCCTACCGGAACCATGGGATACACATCCTCTTCCTGTTCTACCACAAAGTCCATAATAACGGCCTTGGAAATTGACAGGGCTTTTTCGATTGTTGGTACAACTTCCTCGGGTTTTGTAGCCCTCAAACCAACAGCCCCATAGGCTTCAGCTAGTTTAACAAAATCTGGAGAAACCTCCAAAGAGGTATGAGAGTATCTCTTATTGTGAAATAACCCCTGCCATTGTCGTACCATCCCCAGATATCGATTGTTTAGAATAGCTATCTTCACAGGCAGGTTGTATTGAGCAACTGTGGCCAATTCCTGAATGTTCATTTGTATGCTTCCGTCACCGGCTATATCTATAACTGTCTTTTCAGGAAATGCAATCTGCGCTCCTATAGCCGCAGGAAACCCATAACCCATGGTACCGAGCCCACCTGAAGTTAAGAGGGTTCGAGGTTTGGTGAAATGGTAGTACTGGGCAGTCCACATCTGATTTTGCCCAACCTCGGTAGAGATTATTGCCTCTCCTTTGGTTATCTCATAAATTTTCTCCACCACATATTGGGGTTTTATAACATCCTTTTGTTCATAAGCCAAGAGATACGTATTCTTCCATTGGAAAATCTGATCAAGCCATTCTCGACGGATACTTTTCCAATCCTCTTTCTCCTCTTGAATCAACTTGTTGATCTTCTTTAAAACATCTTTTGCATCTCCTACTATGGGGATATGCACCCTAATGTTTTTACTGATAGATGTAGGATCAATATCAATATGGATTATCTTTGCATTAGGGGCAAACCCATCTATTTTCCCTGTAACTCGATCATCAAAACGGGCACCAATGGCTATTAATAGATCGCAATTAGTAACAGCCATATTCGCCCTATAGGTTCCATGCATTCCCAACATTCCAAGTGAAAGGTCATCCACTCCAGGGAAACATCCCAAACCCATCAGTGTGGCAGTAACAGGTATGGAGAGAGTCCTGGCAAATGTTGTTAACTCCTCGGACGCATTAGAAGAGATTACTCCTCCTCCTGCATAAATTAGAGGTCTATTGGCCTTTAGTATCAATTTAAATGCCTTTTGAATCTGGCCACGATGCCCTCTATAAGTAGGGTTATAACTCTGCATATTTACACTTTCAGGATAATTAAACTCTGCTGAGTCGGCTATGACATCTTTGGGCAAATCCACAAGTACAGGACCGGGTCTTCCTGTTCCAGCAATATAAAATGCCTCTTTAATTGTTCTGGCTAATTCTTTTACGTCTTTAACCAGATAGCTGTGTTTCGTACATGGCCTGGTAATTCCCATTATATCTGCTTCCTGAAATGCATCATTGCCTATTAGCCCAGTGGACACCTGGCCAGTTAAAACTACTACCGGGATAGAATCCATATAAGCTGTGGCAATGCCTGTAACTGTATTGGTTGCCCCTGGCCCAGAGGTTACCAAACAAACTCCAATCCTTCCAGAGGAACGAGCATAACCATCAGCAGCATGGACAGCAGCCTGTTCATGCCTTACCAATATATGCCTGATGGGGGAATTAAATAATGCATCATAGATGCCAATCACTGATCCCCCTGGGAAACCAAAGATGGTGTCCACACCTTCTAATTGAAGGCTCTCTAATAGAATTTGGGCTCCTGTCTTTTTCACAATAATCCCTCTTCAAATCAAAACTCACTCTAAAGGCACAGAGTTCTATCTTGAACTCTCAATCAACGATACTTTGATAGAATTTCTTCTATTTTATCTTTCCCTGCAAGTTTCAACTTTTGAATTCTCTTTCTTTCGATCTCTTCTTCAGGGGTAAGGTATGGTTTTTCATTATACCCCACAAGTTTTTTTTCGAATTCAATATGATCATCTACATAGCTCTTTAACTCTTTGTCTGTTTCTACCAATTTTTCTATTAATTTCGCATCCCTGTTCTCCATAAAACACACCTCTCATTACCTTAGATAATTTATAACACTCTAAAATAATTAGATTTTCTTATCAGTAAAGCCGAATCTTGAAGTTCGGTTGCGACTTGATTAATTATGTCAATAAGTTGTAATCGTAAAAATCAGTAAAATTTATAATACACTTGAATAGATTTGTCAACAATCAATTGGCAGAATGTTAATGCAATATGATTATGTCACCTCTCCTCTCATGAAGCACCTCCTTTGGGTGCTTCTCTTCTAACATCATTTCACGGGGGGATGACATAATCATATTGCATTAACACAGCAGGAAATTAATCTATT
>WOUX01000084.1 GCA_009773075.1 bacterium
ATATTTCTTTATCAAGCATCATTACCGGTCTGGGAAGGATAGGTTTAGCAGAAATAAAACTACCTTGTTGGTAAAAATTCAACATTTCTTTTTCCTGATAATACGGCGTTTTTGTCCGGTACTTTTCAACAAAATATTTTAACTTTATTCTTCCTGCAGATGGATTTTGTATACTTAAAGGACCGCCTATGCACCCCCAAGTACAAGCCCGGAGTTCAAGAAAATCAACGTTTTTTAATTCGCCCCTTTCTACTTCTTCCAATACACTTGCCACATATTGAATACCGCAAACTGCTAAAACTGAACCATAATTCAATGCTTTAGCCTCTCCGGTAATGTAACCCCAAGACATTCCAATACCGGTTGCTCTTTGTAAATTCATACTTTTTTCTTTTTTATGATTTTTAGTTAATTGTTTGAGTATCTCTTTGTACACCAAAGATATATTAATAACCGCGTCAATGGCGGAAGTCTTTAAACCCATCGGTTGTTTTATCTCGGTCACTCTAGCCGGACAAAGTGAAATAGCAAAAGCACCAATATCTTTATAAGGAATACCCTTTCTTTTTACGGCATCTTCCTTTGCTAACCTGGCAGATACTTCCCCGGGAGTTATGAAAGGTGAAACCTGGCTTAAAAGATCGGGAAACTTAATTTGCATCAAGCGTAAAACAACAGGACAGTATGAAGAAATAAGCGGTTTTTTATACTTATTTGTACTTAAGTAATGACGGGTCATAAAAGATACTACTTCTTCTGCTAAGGCAACCTCAAAAACATCATCGAAACCTATGTTTAAAAAAGCATCAAGAATGTTTTCAACGTTTTCCTCTTCTTTAAATTGGGCGTAAAGTGGAGGGCCTGGAAGAGCAATCTTATACTTAAATTCGGAAAGTTTGTCGAATGTGTCGCTAACCGCAATTTTAGCGTTATAAGGACAAACTCGGATACATTCGCCACAATCAATGCAGCGTTCTCCTATTATTTTGGCTTTACCGCCGTGAACGCGAATAGCTTCTGTAGGGCACCTTTTAATGCAGTTTGTACATCCCGTACATTTTTCATAATCAAGGGTTATTGAATGAAAGTAACTAGACATTAGTTACTCCTGCCTCAACTTATTTAATCTTGACGGCTTCGTAAAAAGTCCATCTGCGGCGTTCCGCTGCATCCTCAGTCATTGCAGCGTACAGGTAAGTACGCTTCATTCCTTCGGATTTGCGCGCCTTGCATCTGGAGCTTTTTACTGTGCCGTCTGATTTTTGACTTTTTACAACTTCATCAATCTTTGGAAGACAAATATACTATTGCTTCCAAAACCGTGCCTACTCCTACCTGAGACTTAATATTTAATTTACTGGAACATTGTTTAATATTGGGTAAACCCATTCCCGCTCCAAAGCCCATTTCCCGTATCTCATTGGTCGCGGTTGAGTATCCTTCCTTCATGGCCAGTTCTAAATCTGGAATCCCTATTCCTGTATCTTCTGTTAAGATAACCACCTTATCGGGAACAATAATTACTTTAAGCTGTCCGTAGTTAGCGTGAATAATAACATTCATTACTGCTTCATAAACGATTATGGCTACGTTTCTGACTACCTCTGTCTCTAAACCTAACTGTTGCAGTGTTTTTTTTACCTTTGAAGCTGCCTCCCCGGCTACATTGAAATCCTTTTCTGCTATTTTAAACTCTATATTAAACTGCGGTTTACTTTCGCTTTCTAACTCTTTGTCCGGGCAATTCATTGAGTAGGATCCCTCATACATCCCTGAAGTCCATTTCGCGAAAAGTAAGCCACCGCCTCACACTGCTCATTGAAAAGCCTCTTTAGATGTTTATAGGAATGGAGATCCTTAACTGCCGAATCATCAGAAAAGATGTCTATCAGGTATAGGAGGTCTCTGGCAAGATCATTGGGCCTCCGTTTTTTAGCCTCAGGAGGAAAGTAGTAGGTATCAAAGAGTGAAAGTCGAAGGCCTTTTTTACGAAACATCATGCCTCCTTAAAATAAGGGTCTTCTTCTGATGTTTCTAATAGATTTTCACAATCAGTGGCATCTTACAAGGGGTATATGTCTCCCCCTTGGAACCATTGTAAAAAAAGAATAGAATGTAACAACCCCGTAGACCTCGCTAAAAGGAATCCTGAGACCGATAGCGATTCTTCTCTGTATGGATTTAGGAAGGTATCCAATAGTCTCCTGTATCTCCTCCAGGACAGGGATCAGTGCCCCAGGTTTTCTAGCGTATCGCTCGATGATGGTATCCACAGAAGCCAGCTCTTCTGCAGAAAATTCCTGTTCCTCAACAATTTCTGACGTCATATTCTCCACCACTCGAACCCTTATCATCGATCAACTAATTTGGAAATGATCCTATTGTAAAATTCCTCTGTCTTTTTTAAACTCAAGATTTGTGCCAAAAGTTAATACTGGTTGTCGGATAAAAAATAACTATTTGAAAAGACAGGGTAAATTATTCGCCAACCATGGGCAAGATGAATAAGGGCTGAATGAAGAAAAGGCTTTTTTGTAAACACTCTGTTTACAGTATGTCAACTGGTGGCTTCCCCTTCAGCAATATATTCAAAAGCCCTCTCTTAGAGATTCTGGGGTTGTCCTCCTCAGCAGGGAAGGGGAAAACCGGCTGTTGGCCAATTGCAACGAGCACCTGATCCACATCCAGGGAAAACTCGGCTCCTGGTATAGGCAGAGGTCTTCTCCGTCCACCGGCATCAAACTCACCCAGAGACATCCTCTGGCAGATGACCTTCTGTACATGGCCAGGCTGAACACACTACGGCAGGGCAACGCTTTTCACGAATATGTGCCTCGTATTCGTCCCGAAAGTAACGGAGAGTAGAAAGCACAGTGTTGGGAGACGTCTGTCCCAGTCTGCACAGGGCTGTATTTTGAACAATAGAAGCCAATCGTTCAAGGGTCTCTATATCTCCCACCTCGCCTTTGCCCTCGCATATTCTGGTCAATATCTCCAGCATCTTCTTTGTCCCCACCCGGCATGGTGTACATTTGCCACAGGACTCTTCCTGGCAGAATTCCATGAAGAATCTGGCCACATCTACTACACATTTATCTTCGTTCATAACGATCATGCCGCCAGAGCCAACGATTGCTCCAAGTTGGGTAATCGTTTCATAATCGACTGGAGCGTTCAAATGCTGGGCAGGTATACATCCTCCGGATGGTCCACCCAACTGAACAGCCTTGAACCTTTTTCCTTCGGAGATGCCCCCTCCTATATCATGGACGATAGTCCCTATGGACGTTCCCATGGGCACTTCCACCAGTCCTACATTATTCACATCTCCTGTAAGGGCAAAGACCTTTGTCCCTTTACTTCTCAAGGTACCAAGACTGGCATACCACTTTCCGCCATTCAGTATTATCTGGGGTATACTTGCCAGGGTCTCTACGTTATTCAGAACCGTCGGTTTTTTCCACAGGCCCTGTATGGCAGGGAAGGGGGGTCTGGGCCTGGGCATCCCCCTCTTCCCCTCAATGGAGGTCATAAGCGCTGTTTCTTCTCCACATACAAATGCCCCCGCTCCACGGTAAACCTCCAGATCAAAACTAAACCCGGATCCAAGGACATCCTCTCCAAGGAGTCCGTATCCCCTTGCCTGATCAATGGCAAGGTTCAGCATCTTTACAGCAAGAGGGTATTCTGCGCGGCAATAAATATAGCCCTGTTTGGACCCGATGGCCTTAGCTGCTATAATCATCCCCTCAATGACTGAGTGGGGATCTGCCTCCAGGACACTTCGATCTATAAAGACACCAGGGTCACCTTCATTAGCATTACAAATCACATATTTGATATCCCCGCTGGACCTCGCGCAAAACTCCCATTCTATACCGGTAGGAAACCCGGCGACTCCCCGACCTCTAATCCCTGACACCTTAACTTCCTTAATGATTTCATCAGAACTCATCTGATACAGGGCCCTGGCAGCCGCAAGATATCCATCCATGGCTATGTATTCTTCGATCCTCTCTGCCTGGATCAGACCACGGTTCCTCATGACACGCAGTTCCTGCAAACCAAAGAATGGGATTTGTTGGATGGAAGGTATTGCTTCGGTTTCTGGAGATGGTCGACCTTCGAATGCTCTCTCCTTTTGTTCCCAACCTCTGGAGAATGCCCATTCCAGGATTACTTGCCCGCCCAATACGTGTTTTTGGAAGATTTGTCGTGCTTTTTCCTCGTCCATATCCGCATATTTTATAGACTCTTCACCGACACTCTCTACAGTAATTAGAGGCTCCCGATTGCATATACCAGCACAGCCAGATGTAGTTATGATAATATCAGTTCTCCCCGATAACCTGAGTTCTTCTTTGAAAACATTCAATACGTTCTCTGCGCCGGATGATATACCACAAGTGCCCATATGGACTGTGATACGACAAGTGTATCCTGCGGGATCCAGTGTCCATAACCTGAGAACAGCCCCCTTTATCTTATAAAGGTCCTCTATCTTTAGCCTTTGCATCAGCAGACTCCTTGTTTCTCTAGTAAGATACTCAATAGTCTCCGGTATCTCGACCAGCGCAGAGATCAGCACTCCAGGTTTTCTAATTTAATGTCCTTAAACCTAAGTACCGGGTCTAGAGAGGTATGACTATCTCTGGCTCTGACAACACTATTGATAAAACAAACCCTCTCTCTTTCAAATACAAGAATTGTGCCAAAAGAGAAACGTATTTGACGAAAAAATAACCAGTTGAAAAGACAGCATAAATTATTCGCCAAACATAAGCAAGAAAAAAGGGCTGAATGAAGAGATGGCTCCTTTCATTATTTACAGCATTTTTTAGAAACCGACAAGACAGTCGGGCAGAAGTATGTTTAACACTGAACATTGGGGAAAGTACAAATTTTTCGAGGCTTATCAATCATTTTGTACATTTTTGGAGAAAACCATGCGCCTTCAAGTATTTCGTCATCAATATCATTGAGGATGCCATCGTGAATAGCCCAACTTCTCCCATAGATCGTTCTATGAAACCCTGCCTGTCGGAAAGGGGAAGAGCCGTTCAACTTATCATGGAGTATATTCCCGGGCTCAAAAAGTTCATGGATGCGTTTCATCCTCAGAAACCCTTCAAAATAAGAAAAGCCATGCCTCTCATAACTAATGGCGTTATGATAGAAAAGAGCGTCCAGCACAATCGACTTTATCCCCAAAATGCGGGCAAAGTGTTCCAGACAATTGATAAATTGGCCAGTTAACCCGAGTCCTCTTCGAACCTGGCCTGGGAATAGGCCAGCCTTCAGCGCTCCTATTTCTTCACTTATGTTCCGGGATGCCCGCCCAAAAAGAGTATCCTTTCCCATCATGTCAACGTCAGTGTCAAACCTCTCGGTATCAGGATTATTGAGTACGATAAAATCGAGACAAAGCTGAGTTCGGTCTATGGTGTCAGATATCTGGCAAAAGAAGACGCAATCCTGATCTGAGATCAAAACCGGACCAGACGCTCCTCTCTTTCATTAATGAAAAGAACCGGGTTAATGCGATAACGATGAAATATTGAAGGTGGAACTACAATACGATACAGACCTTCTTTCTCAACATCTGATAGGTGACTTATCTTATATATCCAGGACATATTCCTACTTCAGGGATTGATGGCTTCGTAAAAAGTCCATCTGCGGCGTTGCACTGCATCCTTCGTCGTTGCGGCGTACTCCTAAGTACGCCTCACTCCTCAGGATTTGCGCGCCTTGCATCTGGAGCTTTTTACTTTGCCATCCCAATTTTGACTTTTTACGAGTCCGTCAGAGATTGAGTTTAAACAGTTTGCCCTACAATCTTTCGGATAGCATCTTCTTCACCCATCAGTTGGAGAAATCGTTTGAGCTTGTAGACATCTTTATAGGTGATATGCATCTGCTGATTCTGAATCTTCTCCATAGTAGTAAAGGTATCTGAGGGGGTCGAAATCAATGGGATGCCAAAATCCTTGCAAGTATTGATCACAATGGGGGCTGGCTTTCGTCCTCCGGTCAACAAAATGCCGGTAACAACAGGGGTAATAAAATGTACAGGTGAATTGTCTACTGTTGGTCCAAGAAGGATAATTTTGTTAAAAACCCTGCGGAATAAATTTAACGAACCCTGAAGGTGAGTGGAACTGATGGAGGTGCTTTCCACCAAACTATCCAGGCGTTCTTCTCCTGTTAGCACATCTCCCTTAACGATATCTACGATATGACGAACGGTTAAGCAAGCCAGAATCCGATCTTGAGGGACAACTAAGACAATGGGTAACCCTCTTTCTTGAAAGAGGGGAAGGAGTTTTAGGCGGACAGATTCCAGGCTATCAGGTGGAACCCGATTGATGATTACGATCTTGACTCTCCCGTTCAAGAATGAGTCCACGGCCAGTACTGAATATATAGACATGCTCTCACTCTGAAATTTATCGACCAGCAAAACCGGGGAGTCAAACCGGTTTACAAGATGACCATCGGGTAAATAAGGGGAGTCAGAGTCATAAAAAATTTGCTCTGACCCCATAATTACGAGAGCATCTTTTTCTTCCTTTACAACTTTATAACTCTTTTCGATTTTTTTAAGCTGTTCCTTCCTGGCGGCTTCATCTTCTGGAGATTCTTCCGGGACAACCGGAGAGATGAGTTCTAAATCTTCCTGAAGACAAAGATACTCTTTCATCAAAAGGGCATCTTTATCTATTATTCGTCCATCCTTTATCATTGGGCGAGTCACAAAAGGCTTAAAAAAACCTGTCCGCATGCCTTTTGAATGAAAAATCTCCGCCATAACCCATGCTGCCAAACTCTGTCCCGATTGGGTGCCAGTGGAACTAATAAAGATTTTATGCATTCTCTTTTCTCGGCTATAAAAACTAGACTCGAACCCTTATCATCAATCAACTAATTTGGAGATGATCCTAAAAACTATTATTCCAAAGAATTTTTTACTAAGTCAAGGAGACGCTGGGGTGCGATGGGTTTTGGCAAAAACAGGTTGGCGCCGGCATCGATACCCTTTTGCGTATCCTCCTTGCTGCTCTTGGCTGTGAGTATAATAATGGGAACAGTACGGTATAGTTCGATTTCCCTGATTTTTCGGCAGAGCTCGAAGCCATCAATACCCGGCATGATAATATCCAGTATCATAAGGTCAAATTTCTCCTCACCTGCCTTTTCCAGAGCAACCTGACCGTTCAAGGCGGTTGACACCTCGTAGCCGCAGGGTTTGAGCAGCTCTTCCAGGGCTATCAAAACAAGCTCATCATCATCAACAACAAGAATCTTTTTAGACATTGCCTG
>WOUX01000085.1 GCA_009773075.1 bacterium
CCCTGGGTATCTTCACTCATAAAATAGGCAGAGCGGTCTATTTTATCCTCAAAAACAAAGAGGCTTTTAATATGGATAAATTTTTCAGCCAATGACCGTGGGATTAAGGATGTCAGCTTGTTGCCTAACTGAGATTCCATAGGCGGACCTGATTCTCTTTATTTACTGCTTGCAGCTTGACTGCTTAAAAGAGTGGGCCAAATGCCTCTAAGCTCATAGCGTTTGATTGGCGGCATCCTTTTCCCATAAACACATAAATGATGCCTGACCAGGCGATATCCGTGTTCTGCCCCTTGCCCGAGTGACACCCTAACTGGATGGATCTTTGATCCAAGCCGCTTTGCTTTGACTGCGCCGGGATAAGGGTACCGAAATATATTCTGAAGCTGTCGAATGACAGCACGCTGATTGTCAAAGAATGTCTTTGACTATTCGGTTAATCTCTATAGATGTTTGGTGCAGACGCGTTTTAGTGTTCTGACTCTCGCGACGGAAGACGTAAGCCAGAACCATAGGGTCGTTTGTCAAGGCTTCAATAACTATTGAGACGGATCATCTCTGTTTTATTTCTCTCTTTCCGATCTAGAGGAGAGGTTTTTCTCTTGACATCCAAAGGCCATATAGAGGTTAGTCCATTTTCATTCTCTTTTCTACTTTTATAGAAATTTCTCGGCAAACTCTTTTGATAGCTTTTTATAGACTTCATTATCTTTCTCAGCCTTTCTAATTTCATCATATCTATCTCTAGGAAATTTTATATAAAAAGCAAAGGTGCGAAACAAACCTTGCAGTCCTTCAGCACTCATGCTTTTCGGAACAAACTGAACTCCACCAAAAGTTGTCTTATAATTAGGATCAAGTCCTTGTTCTTCGCACATTTCCCTTATCGGAGTGCCTTTATAAGGTTCCAATAACGTAACTGAAAATGAATCTGGATTTATCTGTCTATTTAATTCTATAGTATCAAATATTGCTTCCCTTGTCTCATGAGGAAGTCCAATTATATTATAAGCAGAAGTCCTTATGTCATATGATTTCACTAAGTTGAACTTCTCAATAATCAATTTATTGCTAATCTGCCTGTTCATTACATTTCTTCTTATGATTTCATTTCCACTTTCAATACCCATTGCAAAGGTCCTGCATCCCATCTTCTTCAGAATCCCAACTTTTTTCTGAGTAACTGTATCTACGCGGGAATATATAAGAAATGGCAAGTCTATCTCTTTCAAATACTCTTCACAATATCTCTTAAGAAACTCTTCTCTTAAACTCGTAAAATCTTCATCCCAAAACCTGACAAAATTAAAACTATATTTAGTAATTGTGAGTTTCAGTTCAGAAATACTCTGTTTAATATTCTTAACTCTATGATAAGGTCCTAATCCCCTATATTTAAGTTTCAAAATACCGTTAACACAATATGTGCAACTAAATGGACATCCTCTACTCACCTCATAATTAACCATTTTATACTTCTTACCATCAAAAGGTCTGTAGAAGTGTATTGGATCGAAACATTCATAATCTGGTATTGGCAGTTCTTCTAAATTTGTCAGATTTATTGGAGGATTTTTTATTATTTTCTTATTCTTCTTAAACCAAATACCTTTAACTGATTCCAAAGGCAAATTTTTTTCAATAGCAGTTAGAAAATCTACAAAACTATTTTCCCCTTCTCCTATACAAACAAAATCACAAGCTTCGGCACTAAGCGTCTCTTCTGGCAATAATACTGCATGAATGCCTCCGAATATTACTGGTATATTGAATTTTTTCTTGAAAGGAAATAAGAAATTTATAGCAAAATCAAAATCAGTAGATAAGCAACTTACTGCAATTATGTTAGGCCTAAAATCATTTATTACTTCTTCAAAGTCTTTGTGATAATCTGTTTCCTTTAGATTACACCCCGTTACCACCGTGCCAAATTTATCTTTATAAAACTGTTTTCTGTCATCAACAATCTGCTGAAAGTCAAATTCCGCCTTCTTGAAAAACATATCATTAGACGATGAATCACTAAAAACAGCATAATCTGACATATCAAAAAGCCTTACTTCATGATTGTGCTTTTTTAATACAGCTATCATTAAAGGAATATTAAGCGGGATATTACCTTCTCCAGCCCTTGATGGATTTAAGAAAAGTACATTCATGATAATTTACCTGCTTTATTTTAATAGAGGTCTAAGAAGTTATTCTATAGTTCCGTATATCTCCACATCCATAGTGATACACAGAAAGATTGCAAGTTACTGTTCAAATCCACAACTCAATGGGTTACTTCGGCGCTCTATGCAATAATAAATTATGTTGTCTATCCAACCCATGATCCCCTGACCTCTCAGATACACCTTAAATCATTATAAAATAATACATAATCTCTTAACCTTTATAGTTTTTCCTCAGAGAAGATATCCGCCGAGAAGATATATATGCGTGTATCTTTATCCTTCCATGCACTCTTTGGCAGCCCTGCCTTATTACAGGTTTGCTCCAGGAAGATGGTGCTGTCCCATCGATACTCAGTAGCCACCTGAGGAAGGAGCAGCCCTGAATAGTAGCCTTTTTCTATATATATTCCGTGCTTCCCCATTTGAATATCTTCAACGTTGTCTATCTTTCTCAAAGGTGTCAGTACAGAGATTTCGATATCCAGATCATTGATCTCTCCCTCTGTAACAGGCTTAAATCTAGGGTCATTGAAGGCAGAAGCTATCGCCATCTCTTCTATGGTTATATAGAGAGGCTTATTGCCATGGATATTTCCAATACACCCCCTTAAGCTGCCGTGTTTGTGCAGTGTTACAAAGGCACCTCTCTTCTCTCTCAAGGTATCTGATCTTATATCAAATTTTGGTAAGTTTTGATTTTTTACCCTGCATTCGATAGCAGTCTTAGCTATGTTTAGGAGTGTCATCTTCTCGTCTCCGGTAAGTCCGGGGGCTACACCTGCTCTTTCCGTCCCTTTGTTGGCATCTTCCTTGTTTTCATACAGAACAGCAGCTGCATATCCTACCACACCACTTTTATCACCGGTTATATCACCGGAATTGGCATAATTCAAGACCTTGGCTTTATTGGCTCCCAGCTTCTCCGCAATCAACATAGAAGTGACTATTGGCCCCCCTCCACAAGCCTCACACCTTCCCTTTTTCAAATCCTGTTCAAGCCCAACAGCATCCAATTTATCAATGTGATCCAATACTATTTTATCCAAACTGACGGCCTTATCATAACGATGGAAATGGGAGAGGTCTGAACTTGCAACAATAAGCACCGTTTCGTCCCTTATCGCTTTTACAATAGCCTCGCTCAGAACCCTACAGGTATCGAAATCCTGACTGCCCATTACTATGGGTACTAATCTAAATTCTTTTAAAACTATCTGCAAAAAGGGGACCTGAACCTCCAACGAATGCTCCTGAATATGAGCTTCGGGGTAATAACTTATCATCCCATTTTGGGCAATAATCCTATTGCAAAGATCGCGATCGACGGGAATTGTCCCAAGGGGGGTCTTATAGCCAATCTTATTATACACCGAAGCCCCATGAAAATGTACTCTATGACTGGGGGCAATTACTATAACCTTGTTGAAATCTGATCCTTCAAGCAATTTATACCCAAAGGCTGCCACCTGTCCTGAGTACATATACCCGGCATGGGGAGAGATGAGAGCTATTATCTTTCCCTCAATATTCTCCTCCGGGACATTATCTAAAAACCCCCTTATCTGTTTCTTCAAAACTGCTGGATCATTCGGATAAAAGGAGCCAGCTACAGCAGGTTCCCTTATCTCCCCTGTCTCACTATATGATTCAGTCAATTGTTTCACCCCCTTCCCTGTTTCGCTCTTTTCTGTGCAATTAGGAAACGCTGCGCTTATCAGTAGCAGCAATACTACCACTGATAGCACGGAAAGTAAAGCTTTACATAACCTACCGAGAGCTTTGAATTCGCTCTCAGGGGTAATTCTTTAAAGCTCTCGTAAAGAAGAAGAAAAATAGGCACTCACTTCAAAAAAGCGCCTCTACAAACTCTTTAGCATTAAACACCTTAAGATCATCCATGCCTTCGCCAATACCTACGTATCTTAAAGGAATCTTTAGTTCACCGGAAATACCTACAATAATTCCGCCTTTAGCTGTCCCATCGAGTTTTGTCAGAGCTATGCCTGTAATATTTGTTGCCTCTTTGAATAACTTGGCCTGGGAAATGGCATTCTGACCTGTAGTAGCATCAAGGACAAGGAGAACTTCATGGGGAGCACCTGGCAGCTCCCTTCCAATAATCCTTTGAATCTTCTTTAATTCTTCCATTAGATTTACTTTGGTGTGCAGTCTGCCCGCAGTATCAATGATGAGGACATCAATATCTCTTGCCTGTGCCGCCTTTATGGAATCAAAAACAACTGCCGAAGGATCAGCCCCGTTCTGATGTTTAATAACTTTACAACCTGCCCTTTCTCCCCATATCTCAAGCTGCTCTATAGCAGCAGCCCGGAATGTATCCGCTGCAGCAAGAAGAACACTCTTTCCTTCCTCTTTAAACCTGTTTGCCATCTTTGCAATAGTAGTCGTCTTCCCAACCCCATTGACCCCAACAACCATTATGACAAATGGACAGGAATTTGAAATCTCAAGTGGTTTTTCCTCGGCCTTTAATATATCTAAAATTTCTCTCTGAATATACTCTTTCAGAAGGTTCGGATCGTCAAGCTCCTTTCTTTTAACCTTTTCCTTCATGTTTTCGATTAGTCTATAGGTGACCTGAACCCCCAAGTCAGAAGTAATCAGTATCTCTTCAATATCTTCCAATAGGTCATCATCGATCTTCTTTTTACCAAATACAACCCGATCCACCCTGTTTGCAAAGCCTTCTCTGGTCTTTGATAATCGCTCCTTTAATCTATTAAGGACACCTTTTCCTCCCTTGTCTTTATTTGCCGTATCTTTTTTAAACCACAACAAAACCCAAAACCCTCCTTGTATCAATTGATGAAGTCGTAAAAAGTCAAAAATCAGACGGCACAGTAAAAAGCTCCAGATGCAAGGCGCGCAAATCACGAGGAGTGAAGCGTACTTCTAGTTACGCTGTAACGACGAGAAACCAATTGGTATTTTAACTCCCTGAGAAAAAATTTATTGAAAGATTTCAGTTCAAGGTAAGTGAGGTGGAAGTCTGTTAAAGTGTAAACTAAAAATCTTTTGTAAATGGAGCTAAGTTTTCGAAGGTAGCAAATTTGTCTATAAATGCTAATTTTGTCATACCAATGGGCCCATTTCTCTGCTTGCCGATGATGATTTCTGCAGTCCCTTTATTCTCATTGTCTTCTGATTTGTTGTATATCTCATCACGATAAATAAAAATGATCACATCTGCATCCTGTTCTATTGCTCCTGATTCCCGTAAATCAGCAAGCTGGGGTCTTCTGTCATGCCTATCTTCAACCCTGCGGTTGAGTTGGGAAAGGGCAACTACTGGAAGGTTTAGCTCTTTAGCAAGTGCCTTTAAAGATCGGGAAATCTCGGATATCTCCTGTTCCCTTCTCTCAACATTAACTCTTCCCCGCATCAATTGAAGATAGTCAACTATAATCAATCCCAATCCTTTTTCGCTTTTTAACCTTCTTGCTTTTGCTCTCATTTCCAAAACAGACAAGGCCGGGGTGTCATCCACAAATATGGGGGCTTCGGAGAGGCTTCCCACTGCTCTGGTAAGCTTAGGCCAATCGCTTTCACTCAGAAATCCGGTTCGTAATCTCTGGGCATCGACTTTTGCTTCTGAACATAGCATTCGTAAGGAGAGCTGTTCTTTGGACATCTCTAGTGAAAATATGCCAACCGGCACATTGGTCTCAATAGCAGCATATTGGGCAATATTCAGGGCCAAGCTGGTTTTCCCCATACTGGGACGGCCAGCAATAATAATAAGATCAGAAAGTTGAAAACCAGAAGTAAACCTGTCTATCCCTTCAAACCCAGTAGGTACTCCAGTTATAAGCTCCTTTTTCTCATAGAGTCTTTCAATAGTCTTGAAGCTGTGTTTGATCATTTCTTTTATCGGGTAGAATGAGGGTTTAATTTTATTTTCTGAGATTTCAAAGATCGCCCTTTCTGCCTGATCCAATACCTCATCCACATCACCAGTACTATCATAACTCATGGAGGCAATCTCAGCAGTTTTATTGATTAATCTCCTAAGGATCGATTTTTCTTTTACGATCTTTGCATAGTAGGATATATTGGCAGTGGTGGGAATACTATCAACTAAGGATGTTAAATATGAGACCCCTCGGATTTCATCTAGTTGATTCTTATTCTTCAAGGCATTAGTGAGAGTTATAAGATCTACTGGCTCATTGTTCTCATAAAGTTCAATCATAGAGAGAAAGACTTTGCGATGAGCAGCATGGTAAAAATCATCTTCATTCAACACTTCTAATACGCGATGGAAGACTTCATTGTCCAGTAATATGCCACCTAGTATGGACTGTTCAGCTTCTATATTCTGAGGGGGAAGTTTAAATTGTGGTAATTCTTTATTGACCATTTTTAAACCCAAATATGTAATCACGCCTCTGGTGTGTTAGGCCTTAACAACCCATAACTTCAGATTGGCTATGACTTCTGGATGAAGTTTTATGGGAATTGTATATACGCCCAGCTTCTTAATCGGTTCATCCAGGAGAATCTTCTTCCTGTCAATCTCAACACCTTCCCCTTTTAAGCTCTCTTCAATATCCATGGATGTTACTGAACCAAAAAGTTTATCTTCTTCCCCTGTTTGTTTAGAAATGGTACAAGAGAGCCCCTCTATTTTCTCAGCAAGTTTTTCGGTCTCTTTTTTGACTTTACCGATTTTATCTTTTAGCAAGTTTTTTTGATGTTCCCACACTTTTATGTTCTTAGAAGTTGCCTCTATAGCCTTCTTCTGGGGAATTAAGTAGTTTCTTCCATATCCCTCAGCAACCTTAACCGCATCCCCTGTTTTACCAAGGGATGGCATTTCTTCTAACAATATAACCTTCACAGTTCGCCTCCATTTATCATGATAGTTTCTGTTTCTTCAATCTTCTGAAATCTGCCCAAACATCAAACAGCCCCAACCCGATTACAATGAACAAAAAAATCTGTTGAAAAACTATCAACATATAACCCAAACCCCTTAAAATAACAGGTACACTCTTCTTGTGAAAAAAGTAAGAGACGATAGCCATACCTTGAAAAAAGAAAACGCAGAGAAACACTATCAAAATGTTCAAACCAATACTTTTCAGTATCAACACCCTGGAAAGTAAAAGTAGCCCGCTAACAATTATTCCCCATACTAAAACATCTGGAGCTTTCCACCTGGACAGGTCACCAAAGTCAGGAAATTCGAGTTTTAGAATCTTATGGACCATCTTTGCCATCATAAGATTTATCCATATGATAAAAACCATTCCAACAACTGCAAAGGAAGGGAAAGACCTAAGCAAAAAGTTCGCTAAGTTTTGTGAGGAAGCCTCTAATAACTCCAACTGCTCAGCAGACATTCCCAATTCATTGGATAAATTAACAGTTTGATTCACTTTTTCATTTATCTGCTGTACAATAAACGTCCAGGGGCTAACAAAATTAATAGCACTATATAGATAGAAAAGTATAGTCCCAGTCCCCAAAATGATAAAAACAGAATACAAAACTGTCTTTTCAATGGACAGGTTTTTCCGCAACATCTCAGAAAGGGTAAGACCTATAATTCCAAATTCCACGATAAAAAATACCCCAAGTTGAGTTTGAAAAAGCTTCAAAAGGCATATCGCTACTATTGATGCTACAAAAGAAATAAAGATACCTGGTAATCTTCCCAGCTTTTGGTAATAAAATAAAATTGGCAGCGGTGTAATAAGACTTATAAAGATGCCCAGGAATGGAATAAATATATGTGCAAGAAGAAAGAGGGTTGTTAAAAAAATACCAGAGATAAAACTTCTATTAAAATCTCCTTTAACATCTTTAAACAACAGAGATGGTCCTCATAATTGTTATATAAAACCCCATATAGTACACTCCCAAAAACGTAGGTTTTAACGGGCACCGGTTGTAGTAAAAGGCAACAGGGCAATATTCCTTGCAATCTTGATTGCCTTTGTAACCTTTCTTTGGTGCTTAGCACAAGCTCCAGAAATCCTGCGGGGGATTATTTTGCCTCTCTCTGTGGTAAAAATACGCAGAGTTTGATAGTCCTTATAATCTATTTTTAAATTTTTATCAGCGCAAAAACGGCAAATTTTTCGTCTAATAAAAGTCCGTTTTCTTACGCTTTGCTGTTGTCGTGCCATCGACCCCTCCATATAAACCAGAAATATAGTTGGTTACTTTTCCTCTTCAATATCTTCGTCCTGAGTATCCTTGTCTTCAGTTTTCTCTTCTTGCTCTAGCCCTTTTTCTTCTCCTGAATCGAGTTCAGCCTCTTCATCAGCCTTAAGTGTTAAATACTTTAGAATCCTGTCATCCAATTTAAGGACTCTCTCCAATTCAGTGGTTAAGGCACGATTACCTAAAAAGTTTAAGATAAAATAGTACCCTTTGCTCCTCTTTTTAATTCTATAGGCGAGTTTTCTCTTACCCCACTTCTTTACTCCGACAATTTTCCCATTAAAGTTATCCACTATCCCCGTAAGCCTCTCTATAATCTTATCCAGGTCCTCTTCGGGGATGTCAGGATCCGTTATAAAAACGGTTTCATAAGCCTTCATAGATACTCTCTCCTTCCGGTCTTAATGGCTCTAAACGAGTTTAGAGCAAGGAATCTCCTCCTATATGTAAAAACCAAAGACATTTTTTTACTACATTGATAAAGATAAATCAAGTTATTTTAGGTTATTTCTTTTCCTTGATTTCACTTCTTCAATTATCTTCTCTATCTCAACCTCCTCTTGTTTTTGACTTTCCATATCTCTAAAGATTATCCTGCCAGAGGCTAGCTCCTCATCGCCAATGATCATAACAAATTTAGTATTTAATTTATTTGCCCATCTCATCTGACTTTTTAAGCTTTTCCCTTCATAGCCTATCTCGGTTTTAATCCCCATGATTCGGAATCTATTGGCTAATTGTAAAGCTCTATCTTTAGCTGCGTTCCCAATGGGAGCAATGAATAAATAAAGAGGGGCAGAAAAACACTTATCTTTTGGAATGAGGGGAATTAACCTCTCCAGCCCAATAGCAAACCCCAAACCAGGTATATCGGGACCACCAAGCTCTTGAATTAGGCCATCATATCTGCCTCCTGCAGCCACAGCATTTTGGGCCCCCAATTTATCCGTTATGACTTCAAATGTAGTTCTGGTATAGTAGTCAAGTCCTCTCACCAATTTGGGGTTGATTCTATAAGATACTCCTAGTTGTTCTAAATTCCTTTTAACATCTTCAAAGTTCTCAGCACAATTGGGGCATATGTATTCCAGAACCTTTGGAGCTAAGGAAGTAATCTCTTGGCAGACTTTATTTTTACAATCGAAGGTTCTCAAAGGATTGGTACAAATCCTTCGACGGCAATCAATACACAAATCTGACGACTTGTCCTCTAGAAATTTCTTCAATTTCTCTCTGTAACTAGCCCTGCAGTCCTTACAGCCCAGAGAGTTAATCTGAAGTTCAAGCCCATTTATATTTGTCTCAATCAAAAAATGGTTCAACATAGCAATTATTTCAGCATCAATAATTGGATCAACCGTCCCTAAGGCTTCTACATTTATTTGGTGAAATTGTCGGTATCGGCCCTTTTGAGGTCTTTCATACCTAAACATAGGGCCAATACAATACAGTTTTGCTACTCGGTTATTCTCGTAAAGCCTGTGTTCAATATATGCCCTGCCAATAGAAGCAGTAGCTTCGGGACGAAGAGTAATCAATTCTCCTTTTCGATCCGGAAAAGTGTACATTTCCTTTTCGATTATATCGGTAGCTTCTCCAATGCTTCGGGTAAATAATTCTGTCTTTTCTGCAATAGGTATCTTTATCTCTGAAAACCCAAAATCCTCAAAGATTTTTCTGGCTTTAGCTTCAATAAATTGCCATTTCTGAACCTCTCCTGGCAATATATCGTGGAATCCTTTGATAGCACTAAACATTAATGAAAAAACACCTCCAATAATTGTCTTTCTGAACTACGATTCCCGTCTTCTCTGAGTAAATCCAGCACCCCATCCACAGGGCGGAGCTTTGCGGGTGCGGAGTAAGTGTCATTATACCGTAAGAACATTAAAAGTCAATTCCCAAACAAAATTCCCAAACAAAATAACTTTTGTAACATCTTCTAAAGGTAGGCTTCCGTTCTCGTTATTACTTTGGTATTAAAACCCAAAAATGATGGGCTTGCAAAAAGTCAAAATTGGGATGGCAAAGTAAAAAGCTCCAG
>WOUX01000086.1 GCA_009773075.1 bacterium
ACCACCCCCAGGAATGATACCTTCCTCCACAGCCGCCCTGGTTGCGTTTAAGGCATCCTCTACCCTGGCCTTCTTCTCCTTCATCTCTGTTTCAGTAGCAGCACCTACGTTGATTACTGCCACACCACCTATGAGTTTTGCCAACCTCTCCTGAAGCTTCTCTCTGTCATAGTCCGATGTGGTCTCCTCTATCTGCGCTCTGATAGTCTTGACTCTACCCTCTAAGGCACCTTTTTTACCACCCCCATCAACTATCGTGGTGTTGTCCTTATCTATGGTAATACGCTTGGCCGAACCCAAATCATTTAATGTAATCTTCTCAAGATTGAGCCCTAAATCCTCAGAGATAGCCGTACCACCTGTGAGTATGGCTATATCCTCCAACATGGCTTTACGCCTGTCTCCAAACCCAGGAGCTTTTACAGCGGCACACCTCAATGTACCCCGAAGCTTGTTAACCACTAATGTAGCCAACGCCTCTCCCTCTATATCCTCGGATATTATCAAAAAAGGCTTACCCATTTTCGCTATCTGCTCCAGTATGGGAAGCATTTCCTTCATGTTGCTTATCTTCTTCTCATGCAGAAGGATGTAAGGATCATCCAATACCACCTCCATCCTCTCAGCATCGGTAACAAAGTAAGGCGACAGATAACCACGGTCAAATTGCATACCCTCAACGATGTCCAAAGTGGTCTCCATACTCTTGGCTTCTTCAACAGTAATAACCCCCTCTTTACCAACCTTATTCATCGCCTCAGCTATGATGTTGCCTATCGTATGATCGTTGTTGGCAGAGATGGTTCCCACTTGAGCTATTTCCTTCTGATCCTTCGTGGGTTTACTAAGCTTCTCCAGCTCTTTCACCACTACTTCTACAGCCTTCTCTATACCTCTCTTCAATTCCATGGGATTGTTGCCAGCGGCTACCAGTTTGGAACCTTCTCGATAAATCGCCTGAGCCAACAGCGTTGCCGTTGTAGTTCCATCACCAGCCACATCACTGGTCTTGGAAGCAACCTCCTTCACCATCTGGGCACCCATGTTCTCAAACTTATTCTCTAATTCTATCTCCTTGGCAACAGTAACCCCATCTTTAGTCACCAAGGGCGAGCCAAAGCTCTTCTCCAAAATCACATTCCTGCCTTTGGGTCCAAGGGTTACTTTCACCGCATCCGCCAGGGTATTTACACCCCTTAAAAGCAAATCTCTTGCAGCCTGTTCGTACTTTATCTCCTTTGCCATTTGACAAACTCCTCCTTATAGTTGTGTAGTCTCTATTCTAATATACCCAAGATGTCGTCTTCTCGCATTATCAGATGTTCCTCCCCATCTATCTTTACCTCTGTCCCAGCGTATTTGCCGAATAATATCCTGTCTCCTTTTTTCACATCCAGGGGAAGCTTCTTGCCATCTTCTAAAACCTTACCAGTTCCTACTGCGATAACCTTGCCTTCCATGGGCTTCTCTTTTGCGGAATCAGGAATGATTATTCCTCCTTTGGTCTTCTCCTCTTCCTCAATCCGCTTTACTATCACTCGATCTTGTAAAGGCCGAATCTTCATAATAATAAAATCTCCTTTCATTTTGATAAGTTAAATCTCTTTGATTATACAAACTAAGTAAAATGCTAAATTGAGTGTTCTCACCTCCTTGTATACGCATACCAGTATTTATTGGTTTATTTATACTCCTTTGTTAGCACTCATTTAATACGAGTGCTAACTGTTGGTTATAATATCCATCCTCAATCCAAAAATCAAGGTTTGAATTTGATGATTTATAGCTGTTAAAACAAGTAGTGGGAATAATATACAATAATATATCTAAAATTTAAATAATATCGATGTTATTTAAATAATATCAAAGATTATTGTTGTGGCTGATTATCAATAAATAAGCTTACAAGGTTTGACAAATTTTCTTGAAGGTATCCAGCCTAAATTTTAAATACGTCACAACTAAAAAACCTTGGCTTCTATTCTTTGGCAGATTAGAATAAAAACATATATTTTATCATCAACAAACCTCTCTCTGATTTGATTTACTCTTCGTTGACAGATACAGTACCTAGAAAATTGCTACTTTCGACAATACCATGTCCAGTGTTAATAACCTCATAACTGTCTAACCTCAGGGGGTGAGTATTGATTAGAGAAGATACCTTACCTAATCTCTTTCAAAGCAGGGTCAAAAAGTATGGAGACCGCGTTGCACTTAGAGACAAGGATTTAGGTATCTGGCACGAGATATCGTGGAACGAGTGTAATCAATCAACTTTCGAGGGTAAAAAATGATAAAATTATTCTTCAACAAGACCTGGACGACTGCACTTTCCATCATTCTTATATGCTCTTTCCTTCAACTAACGGCCTGTGGCACGATTCTGCATCCCGAACGCAAAGGACATCGTGCAGGGCAACTGGATCCGGCCATCGTCGTCCTTGATGCCATCGGACTGCTTTTTTTTCATCATTCCCGGAGTTATCGCCTTTGCCGTGGATTTCAATAACGGCTCAATTTATCTGCCAGGCGGAAAAGGCAAACACGGAAGTGTCCAGGATGTAAAAATCGTCAAATTCGATCCGAGCGGTACGTCGCCCGATGACCTGGCCCGATTGATCGAACGTCATACCGAAAAGAAAATTGCTTTTACCGACCAGCGTATGTGTGTTTACCGGGCGGACAGCAGAGAGAACCCGATGTCATTTGTCCGGCAGGTGAACCACTGACTCGAAAGGCGCTTTTTATCAAATCAAACAAATAAAAGAACTGACAGGTAAAAAAGGATGTGCAACTAGGAAAAGAATGTTGGCGAAACAATAAAAAATGGCATCATCGAGGTTCTAAAAGACAGCAGGGAAGTTGCAGTGGAAATTGCCAGTGTTATGAGTACCACCACAGTAAATTGTCCTTCTTATTCTGATCGCCACCTTTATGGCCTGTGCATCGATACCCACACGGGAAAGTACAGGTGAATACGTTGACGATTCGGTCATCACGACCAAGGTAAAATCGCTGCTGGCCAATGATGATTTTCTCAAGTCATTTCAGATCAGTGTCAAAACATACAAGGGCACCGTTCAACTGAGTGGCTTCGTTAATTCTCAAAATACAGTCGATAAAGCAGGTCAAATCGCAATTAGTGTCAACGGAGTTAAATCCGTAAAGAATGATCTGATCGTGAAATAAATGAGGTGTGGATGATAGCTATGGTAGTGATCATTTTATGGGCACCCCAAAAATCCTGTTCATGTTCGCTCCAAAGGAAATTTTTCATTTTTCAGGGCGAACAAATTAGTAAGCCCGCGTTTTAAAAAAGTGTGTCTTTTCTTCTTTCTATCTTTGGCATTTGCATCTCTTCTTTGCTCTTATGTTTACGAGATACCAATTTCTTCTTTACTTTCCACAAACACTAGGGTATAAATCTCAGGTAGATAGACTGAAGGTGGAAGGCTGAAGACCGTTAGGACACTTCGGTCTTCAGCCTAAATACCTGAGTAGTTAAATCTTACTTTCCTTTAATAAGGGAGGCTAGAATGGATAAGGAAAGGTTAGCGTATTTTAAAGATCTTCTGAATGACAAGTTGGGGACACTTCTCCAGGAAGCTGAAAAAACAGTATCTGGAATGACCGATGAAGAAGAAACCTTTCCTGACCCCACAGACCGAGCCGCTATGGAATCGGATAGAAATTTCCTATTAAGGATTAGAGACAGAGAGAGAAGATTAATATTGAAAATTAAAGCCGCCTTGGAAAGGATTGATGAAAACACCTTTGGCATTTGTGAGGTATGTGGAGAAGAAATCTCAGAGAAGAGGCTCAAAGTAAGGCCTGTTACTACCCTATGCATAGATTGTAAAACAAGAGAAGAGGCTGAAGAAAAATTAAAAAGCCAATAAGTTCCTAACCCCCAAACCTTTCCTAACCCTGTTTAGCACAGCTGAGTGAAAATAAAGCAGAGGAAGCATCGGCTATCTTCCTCCAAAACACATTCAACCCTGCCAAAAATTTACCAAGTTTTTGATTCCCTGGTTTTGTCTACTATGAATGTCCTGGAAATGATTAAACAACTGGAAGATGATATTATCAAGTGTATGAAGTGTGGTTTGTGCCAATCTGTGTGCCCGGTCTTCCTGGAGTTGGGCAAGGAATCATCGGTTGCCCGAGGCAAAATCGCACTGGTTGAAGCACTGATAGAAGGAAGGTTAAAGCTAACATCAACTCTGGCTGAAAGGATTCAGTGTTGCCTGTTATGTGGTACATGCGTTGAGAATTGTCCTAGCGGTGTAAGGGTGGATTATATAGTAATGAGGGCAAGGGCAATTGCTGCAAGGATCAGAGGCATTTCCCCTATAAAATGGATAATTCTGAAGATATTTCTGAAAAATCGACGGCTTTTTAACTTGGCAGTAAAGATTGCTTCAACTATCCAGGGAAGACTCTTTGTGCCAACGGGATTTGGCCACACCCGTAAATCCAGATTGGAGATAGGTCTGAATAGCAAAAGAGTTATTTTACCACTGGCAAGGGAAGCCTTAAAAGAAAAATGGTCGGAGATAATTACTCCTGAAAGCCCGGGAAGAAGAGTAGCATTATTTACTGGATGCACCATGAACTATATTCTTACTGGGGTAGGAGATGCGGTTATAAAGACCCTTTTAAACCATGGGGTTGAGGTAATCATTCCCAAAGACCAATCCTGTTGCGGAATTGTGGCTATGGCTGCAGGAGATGAATCCACATTCAGTGCCCTGGCAAAAAGCAATCTGAAACTCTTGTCAGGGTTAAATGTTGATGCAATAATTGTAGCATGTGCCACATGTGGCTACACTTTAAAGAATCAATATCTTGCATTACTTTCCAATGAGCCAGAGGAATTCCTTAATATGGCAAAGATAGTTTCAGATAGAACCTATGATATCTGTGAATATCTGGTAAACATCATTGGGGTTAAAAGGATATGGGATAAAGAAACTCAAAGCCCTGAAGATGAAATCATTGTAACCTACCATGATCCTTGCCACCTGAGGCGCGGACTGGGAATTTACAAGGAACAGAGGGAGTTGATAAACCTGATAGAGGGGGTCAGGTTGAAAGAGATGTCCATGCCCGATAGGTGTTGTGGCGGGGGAGGGAGTTTTAACCTCTCATACTATGACCTTTCTTTAAAGATACTTGATAAAAAGTTAGATGATATAGAAAAGACTGGTGCAACTGTTGTGCTAACCAGTTGTGCCGGTTGTCACATGCAACTGGTGGACGGGCTGGCCCAGAGATTATTACCCATCCAGGTAAAACATCCTGTTGAGTTATATTACGAAGCACTAAAGGATACCCATATTGAGAAGGATACCATGTGCCTTCCCTTTTCCAAGATCAATTTAGCTTGACCTTTGCTGCCCTAATTGCCACCCTCCAGTATCGAAAGAAGCTTCCTCCCTCCTGCGACTACCTCGATCCTCTCTCTGCAGAGAACCTTCGGGAAGCTGTCCTCTTTTGTTTCGAAGGTTCCTCCGCCCTGTCTCGAAGATACCTGGGAGTAATACTGGTTTGAGAAGTACTATGTATGCCCTGCCCACCCTGTCCGGCAAAGCGTCGTCCGGTTTGTGTATGGCCCTTAGCTTCGGCTTTTTCGTTTCGGCGGGCACGTTCGCCCTTTCTCCGGAGGCGGAGTGCAGCAACCCTTTCGTCGAGGGGAATCTCGAAACGCTCTAAAGGCTTATTTTTATAGTCAAAACCCGGTATCTTATGCCTGGGCATACAACGGCCAAGACTCTGCTCGATGGAACGAAGCGTTTTCTCCTCGTTGGGGGAGACAAGGGTGCAGGCATCACCTGTTGCGCTTGCCCGGCCGGTCCGGCCGACCCGGTGAACGTAATCCTCGGCAACTGGGGGCACATCGAAGTTGCAGACGAGACCGAGGTTCTCCACATCTATCCCCCGGGCGGCGATATCCGTTGCCACAAGGACACGGAACATCCCACGTTTAAATCCGTTCATGGCTTCGGTACTCTGTC
>WOUX01000087.1:0-644 GCA_009773075.1 bacterium
CCGGAAGGAGAGAGTTCCTATATGTCAGGACACAGGGTTTGGTGTTGTGTTCATTGAGCTGGGGGAAGATGTCAGGATTTCGGGGGGGAGTTTGAAAGAAGCTATTGCTGAGGGTATTAGACAGGGCTATAGAGAGGGATATCTCAGAAAATCCATATGTCATCCCTTCACCAGAAAGAATACTGGTGACAATACCCCTCCGATTGTCCATATTGATTTAGTACAGGGAGAAAAGATTAAGATAATAGTGGCACCTAAAGGCGGTGGAAGTGAAAACATGAGCCGGGTAACCATGCTTAAACCCTCGGATGGTATTGAAGGTATTATAGATTTTGTTGTGACTAGAGTAAAAGAGTCGGGTGGCAATCCATGCCCCCCAATTATTGTGGGGGTAGGAATCGGCGGAACATTTGAGTATGCCGCCCTACTGGCTAAGAAGGCCCTGTTAAGGCCTGTGGGAAGTCTTAATGCTGATGCGGAATTGGCAGGCCTCGAGAAGGAGATATTAAACAAAATAAATGATTTGGGAATTGGTCCCATGGGATTGGGCGGTAGAACAACGGCACTTGCGGTTCATATCGAGATGCATCCCTGCCATATAGCCAGTCTGCCTCTGGCTGTCAATATTAATTGCCACGCCAGCA
>WOUX01000087.1:658-7615 GCA_009773075.1 bacterium
TATCTCTACCCCTCTTTCAGATCAAGACGTCGAGAATCTGAAGATAGGGGATGAGGTTTTAATAAACGGGGTTATATACACAGGCAGAGATGCTGCCCACAAAAGGCTGGTTGACCTTATTAATGAGGGCAAAGAGCTTCCTTTTGATATCTCGGGTCAGATTATTTATTTCGTAGGCCCAACCCCTCCCAAGCCGGGACAGGTAATCGGTTCTGCTGGTCCTACCACTAGTTATCGAATGGATGCATATTCGTCCTATTTAATAGCCAAAGGATTAAAGGGAATGATTGGAAAAGGGGCCAGGTCCCAAGAGGTTGTGGAAGCAATGAAAAAATATAAATGTGTATATTTCGCTGCAATAGGGGGGGCAGGGGCACTTCTTGCTAAATCAATCAAAAAAGCTGAAGTGATAGCCTATGAGGATCTGGGGCCAGAGGCTGTTAGGAGACTAGAGGTAGAAAGCTTTCCGGCAATAGTAGCCCAAGACATATACGGCAATAACCTTTATGTTGAAGGTATGAAAAAGTATGCAAGAAGGATATCGGAGGTGGAGACAGGATGAAGATTCATGAATATCAAGCAAAGAGGATATTTGTAGAATACGGTATACCGATCCCTGATGGAGATGTGGCAAGCACCCCTGAGGAAGTGAGGGAGATAACAAGCAGAATAGGCAAAAAGGTTGTGATAAAGGCCCAGATTCATGCCGGTGGCAGAGGGAAAGGCGGTGGAGTCAAGACGGCTAATTCCCCTCAAGAGGCAGAGAAAGTAGCAAGAGAGATAATAGGGATGAACCTTATTACCCACCAGACAGGTCCTGAGGGAAAGAGGGTGAAGAGGGTTTTGGTAGAAGAGGCATTGGATGTAGAGAAGGAATTGTATTTAGGCATCGTGATCGATAGATCCAGGGATCAGGAACAGCCGGTGATAATGGCCTCCGAGGCAGGAGGCATGGAGATCGAAGAGGTTGCTTCCAAAAGTCCGGAAAAGATTATCAAGGTTGGGGCGAATCCGGTCGTAAGTTTTAGCAGCTTCCAGGGGCGTAAACTGGCCTATGGTCTGGGCATGGACAAATCCATTGTTTCTAAGGCCTCCAAAATAATAGAGATGCTATACAGGATCTTTATGGAAAAGGACGCAACCCTGATAGAAATAAACCCGTTTGTCCTGACAAGGGGGGGAGATTTGTTGGCACTGGACGCCAAGATAAACTTTGATGATGATGGACTGTACAGACATCCGGAGATTAGAGAGTTGAGGGACTTAGATGAAGAAGAACCTCTGGAGATAGAGGCATCGAATACGGGCGTCAATTATATCAAATTGGATGGGAATGTGGGTTGTATGGTAAATGGGGCTGGTCTTGCCATGGCAACTATGGACCTTATAAAACTTGCAGGAGGTGCGCCTGCCAACTTCCTCGATGTTGGAGGTGGCGCTACCGCTGAAAGGATTGAGAAGGCATTTAGGATTTTGACTTCCGATAAAAACGTCAAGGCAATACTTGTGAATATATTTGGTGGGATTCTGCGATGTGACAGGGTAGCCAGCGGGGTAATAGAGGGGTAATAGAGGCTGCTTCAAAGATGAACCTGAATTTACCTATGGTAGTGAGACTACAGGGCACCAATGTGGAGGAAGGCAGAAAACTTCTTGAGGGGTCCAACCTTAAGTTTGAAGTAGCCGAAGGGCTTTTTGAAGCAGCTCAGAAGGTAGTAGCTCTCTTATAGAAGGCAGCAAGGAGGGATTAGATGAGTATTTTATTGAATGAACAAAGTAGAATAGTTATCCAAGGGATCACAGGCGGCGAAGGAAGCTTCCATGCAAGGGAAGCAGTAGCTTTTGGGAGTAAAGTGGTAGCCGGTGTAACCCCTGGAAAAGGGGGAACAGACCTGGATGGCATACCCATATACAATAGGGTTATAGATGCTGTGGAGAAGGAAGGAGCAAATGCCTCTGGCATTTACGTTCCTGCTTCTTTTGCCCCTGATGCTATCCTGGAGGCACTAGAGGCTGGTATTAAACTAATAGTTTGTATGACTGAAGGCATCCCTGCTCTGGAGATGGTAAAGGTAAAAAAGGCATTGAAAGGGACAGGTTCCTGCCTTATCGGTCCAAACTGCCCCGGAATCACAACACCTGGTGTTGGTAAGATCGGGTTTATGCCGAACTTCATCCATAAAAAGGGAAATGTAGGGGTTATCTCCCGCAGTGGAACATTGACCTATGAAGTAATCAATATGCTGACGAACCTGGGAATAGGACAATCAACGTCCGTTGGGATAGGGGGCGACCCTATTGTAGGATCTAGTTTTGTAGACATTTTGGAATTATTTGAGGCTGACCCCGAAACCAGCCTGGTTGCAATTATAGGTGAGATAGGGGGAAACGCAGAGGAAGAAGCCGCAGAGTTTGTTAAAAATAAGATGAGTAAACCGGTGGTCGGTTTCATAGCCGGCCAGACTGCACCCCCCGGCAAAAGGATGGGGCATGCCGGGGCTATAATATCAGGTGGCAAGGGAACTGCGGCAGAGAAGATGAAAGCGTGGGAAGATGCCGGTATAAATGTCGTAGTTAACCCTGCGGATATAGGGAAAAAGGTTGTTTCTATACTCAATAAGTAATTGACTATTGGGCTCTGTTTGTCCTATAGTAACTGTTCAGGTGGATAGGCTGAAGGCAGTTAGCCTGGAGGAGGAAACCATGCGCGACCTGAACGGATAGCCTGTAGCCTAACAGCCTTCAGCCTAAACAACCTAATTAGTCAATGCGTAGTTACTAACAGTCTACAGTCTACAGTCTATCTACCTGAGTTCTAGAATGGTCCCATCGTCTAGTGGCCTAGGACGTCGGCCTCTCACGCCGAAAACACGGGTTCGACTCCCGTTGGGACCACCAAGGAAAATCGAGGGGTTAGCCTGTATGACTCCCCCCTTTTTCATTTTTCCAAAGGGGGGATAGAGCGCATTGCCCCTACGTCTTTTCTATTTACCTTCCGTCCTGTAGGCTCTGATTTTTGCCAGGTCAAAGGTGTAATCATATAAATGCAGTCCCTTTGAGCTGGCAATTATTTCTCCATCCTCTAATCCAATCTCAGACGCCATATATTCCTTAAGTATCTGGATAGCAGCCAGATTTGATGGAAAACCGGCCCACAAATCCCATGATCTAAAATACAGAGCAAAGTGGAGTTTTCCATCCTTTACTCTCGTGTCGATCAAGCGGAGACATGGCGGATCCTCTGTTCCGCAATCCTCTGGCCTTCCGATCTCCATCGTGGCCTGGTTTGTACCATGCCCTCTCTTATACATCTCTATTACCTTCTCGACCTGTTTAAAACCGAATAATCTTTGACCATAAGTATAAGTTTCATTTGGTTCTACCTTATCGGTCATGAGATACGGAAGATACTGCTCAACGTATTCCGTGGTTGTCGGAGGAGGGATCCCAAGCCCGGGAGGGATATCGGGAATAAGCGGTCTCACACCAGGGTGTTTTACATGAACAGTGATATAATCAAACTCTCTTCTTATAGCCCCTTCGTAACTTCCCTTTGTAATTTTGTAATTATTCCCGACCTCAAGTATCAGGGCTATACATTGAAACCATGCATCGGGCAGATCCCTGGCTTCTATTAGTACTGGTTTTAGATTCATTCTGCTTCTCCCATAGAATTGTTCCTCTTATCCACGGTAAATAGTGACCCCAGCCCTTGTTTTAACAACTCGTTCCGGGTAGTCTGTAAATACTCCATCAACCCCAAGTGACTCCATTAGTACGATATCTTCGGGCTCATTTACGGTAAATACAAATACCTTTAGTCCGCGCTTGTGGGCATCATCGACAAAAACCTTATCAATGAAGTCAATGGATAGGTGCACTGAATAGCATCCCAGTCTCTCAGCGAATGCTGCATTGTCAATGGGGAGACCTACAATAAGTGCACCGGTACGCACCTTAGGGTTGAGCCTCTTAACATTCAACAACTCACGGTGATTAAACGATGACACTAATATATTTTCATAGCTCCACCCTTGCTCGACCTGTTCCTTGATTAAAGATATTACAGGCTCAGTAGTTTGCGATCCCTTCAGTTCTATATTCAAGCCAGCCCTACCATTTACAGAGGTGAATACCTCTTCAAGGGTTGGAATCTTTTGGCCTTTTCCAGCGTTGAGTGAGCACAGGTGTCCGAACGTTTTTTCGCATGTGTACCCAGTACCGTCAGTCGTTCGTTCGAGTCGGTTATCGTGAATAACGACCAAGTGGCCGTCCACAAAGTAGACATCTATCTCTACCCATGAAGCTCCCAGGCTGATAGCTTTCTCTATCGAAAGAAGGGTGTTTTCAGGCTCGTGCCCCATGGCACCGCGATGGCCTATGCAAAGCAGTTCACCTCTCATAGCATACTCTCAAGTAAGGGTAAATAGATAGTTTCTCTAGATAATACCACATAAATACAGGACTTGCAAATATAGATAGCCCATGTGGAAAAGATTTCCTTGTAAAATAAACACACATCTGATAAAAAATTGATCATTTAAGTATAAAAAACAGCTATAAAATAGCCGGAGGTATCCAAAGCAGCAGGAAAGTTCAGGAAAGGAAATTAACAATTACAAAGGTGATAAATCCTCTTCCAGGTATAAGCGATCAGGGAATGACGACATGTAGGATGGTAACCGGACTTATGAACAAAGACCGCGTTGCTGTAGTGATTCCCGTTTACAATCACGAAAGTAAGGTTGTCCAAGTGCTTAGGGAAGCCCTTAAGCTTCATTTGCCCCTGTTTGTTATTGATGACGGATCAACGGATTCCACTTACGACCGCATAAAGGACATGTCGTCTGTCACCATTATCCGACATGGAACTAATAGAGGGAAAGGGGCCGCCATTATGACCGGCTTTGCAGCGGTTGCTCTATCGGCGGACTGGGTGGTTACCATGGATGCCGACGGGCAACATCATCCCGAAAATGCATACAATCTGCTTCATGCCGTCCCTCCTGGCGAAAGGCCTATAATCGTCGGTCAAAGGGAGAAAATGGATCACCGGCATGTGCCGTGGAAGAGCCGTTTCGGCAGGTTGTTTTCCAATTTTTGGGTACGGACATGCGGAGGTCCAAACATCCGTGATACTCAAAGCGGATTCAGGCTGTATCCCTTACCGGAAGCCATGCATCTCAATGTCAGGGCGCGGCGTTTCCAATTTGAGGTTGAAATTCTGGTCAGGGCGAAATGGCAGGGAATTCCCGTTCTGGAGACACCCGTCCGAGTAACGTATGACGCCAAAGATGAAAGGGTCTCTCATTATCGCGGTTTCATTGATTTCTTCCGAAATGCGGGCACCTTCAGTCGTTTGATCTTCGTGAGATTATGTGTATTGCCCTTCATACGAGGGAAATAGGTTTATGCGCAGATACCTCTTGAGATGGCTCCTTGTGATCTTCGTAATTTTAGTTGTCATTGGACTTTTTACGGCCGGGATATACCGTCTGAAATTCGATACCGATCTCCTGGCGTCCCTTCCCCAAAACGATCCCGTTTTGGCCGATGCCCGATACGTCATTACGCATCATCCAATTCAGGACCGTGTGGTTATTGATGTGGAACATCCCGGCATGGACATAGGTGTCCTTGTTCAAGGGGCAGACATAGTTGGGACAAGAATGAGGGATAGCGGCCTTTTCAAGGAGGTGGGGTTCCAACAGATCGCTCAACTGATGCCGGAGTTGATGCGCTATAGCGTAGATCATCTCCCCATCCTTTTCAGCAGGGAAGAACTCGAAGAAAACATCAAACCCCTCCTGGCGCCTGAAAAGGTTTGTCAGACCATGAATGACCATTTTTCTTCTCTGCGTCTTCTTGACAGTATCGGCCAGGCTGGGTTTATCTCCGATGATCCCCTTGCCTTGCGAAGCCTTATTCTGTCTCGTTTATCACATCTTTCACCGGCAAAAGGCGCCCGGATACATAAAGGTCATATAGTCTCACCGGACGGGAGACACATTTTGATCATTGCAAAGCCTTTGATCTCCGGTATGGATACACGGTTTGCAGGACGGGTCACGGCACTGATGGAAGAGATCTCCACAGAACTGCACAAGAAGTATGGTCGGCAGAACGGATTCACCATAACGCCCGTCGGCGCCTATCGCGCTGCCCTTGATAATGAAATCAGCGCCAAACGTAATGTTAAAAGGGCAGTGCTCTTTTCAACCGTTGCCATTGCTATGCTGCTCTTCGTGGGTTTTCCCAGACCCCTGATCGGACTGCTGTCCCTTTTGCCGGCCTTTGCCGGTACCATGATGGCACTTTTTGTGTATTCTCTTTTTTACCCCTCTGTTTCTATGCTGGCGGTCGGTTTTGGCGGAGCGATTATTTCCTTTACCGTAGATTACGGTATCACCTACCTTCTTTTTCTTGATCGTCCGTACGAAACACGCGGCATGGAAACCACAGCAGAGGTCTGGTCCCTGGGTCTGCTTGCCATGCTGACGACGGCTGTCAGTTTTGCCTTTCTCTCTGTGAGCGGATTCCCCGCTCTGGTGCAGATAGGACAGTTTACCGCTCTGGGAGTTGTATTTACCTATATTTTTGTTCATCTCTTCTTCCCGCTGATATTTCCCGTGATGCCCCCCGCAAAACGGTCTCCCTGCCTGCCGCTGCAGCGTTTCATCAACAAAATCGCATCTTCTCACGGTATTTGGAAAACGTATGCCGCATTGGTTTTCGGGGTTGTCATGTTGTTTTTCGCCAAGCCGGAATTTCATGCCGATCTGAATACCATTAACGCAGTTAGCCAGGAGACGTTAAACGCCGAGAAAACCATTCGGGATGTATGGGGGGACATCTCCAGTAAGGTGTATCTCATGGTTGAAGGACATGATCGGCATGATCTGCAGCAAAAATGCGACCGTACGGCCGATTTGTTAAATCAAGAAGTAGCAGCCGGCC